>JAZLFY010000186.1:0-6788 GCA_045616025.1 Acutalibacteraceae bacterium
TAACCTTTAAATAGGGTTTTTCATACTGCCCTACCGTTTCTTTATCAACAACAAAGTTTACCGAGATGTTATTTTCAAGAGTAAGCGATGAACCGTTAATCTTTAAAACCGGTAATTCGTGCTTATAAGAATTTTTACAAACGGAACAGTTCCAATATACATAACCGTCGGCAGTTGTTGTAGGTGCTTTGGTGTATATTGCGGTGTATGAATGCGGTGCGGCTTCACGGATATAACCGCATTCATTACATTCATTATCGCAAACAGCTGAATAAATATGGTCGGGTACTTCTCTAATCTGTCCGCAAACATTGCAGGTCGTATCACAGTTGTTATCATAAATATGCGGGTTTGGTGTTCTTGTGTATCCGCATATGTTACAGGTTCCGTCACAGGCATTGTCGAAAATATGTTTTGCATTATCTGCCTTTACACCGCATACCGAACATTCGTGCCAGTGATATGTGCCGTCATTTGACCAAACGGTGTTATATTTATGTGTAATTGTTCTTGTATTTCCGCAGACATTACAGGTTGTATCGCAGTCGTTATCATAAACATGCGGTACGGTGCGCTCGGCTTTGCATACATTACATACGGTATCGCAAACATTATCGTATATATGCCCCGTTGCCGGTATTACCTGCATTTCGGCATAAGGACACATTGTGCAGGTACAATATTTTAAACCCTCCTCTGTGCAGGTTGCTTTTTCAAGTATTTCTTCATTATATCTATGGTGTGCCTTTATTGTACCGATTATCCGTTCTTCGCAGACGGAACAGATATAATCATAATTATAGTCACTTGTGCAGGTCGATAAATCAACAAAACGATTATTATTTATATAATGTCCGTTTATATCGCAATCGTAATTATAATAAATTTTTGCGCTTGTGGGGATTCTTGCTAAATATTTTGATATTTTTCCCCACTCAGTGTCACTACCACGGTAAAATATTTTTTTAAGTCCGGTGCAATGGGAAAATGCCCAAATGCCTATACTTGTTACACTGCTTGGTATTGTAATACTTGTAAGTCCGGTGCAATAGTAAAATGCACCCTCGCCTATACTTGTTACACTGTTTGGTATTTCTATACTTGTAAGTCCGTCGCAATATTCAAATGCATGACTGCCTATACTTGTTACACTGTTTGGTATTTCTATACTTGTAAGTCCGGAGAATGTTCTAAATGCACCATCAGGTATTTTATCGGTCCAACCGAATTCTATATTGTATCCGCCGCCTATCGGTCCGGCAGTTTTTAGTCCGGTGCAACCTTCAAATGCATCAAGGCCTATACTTGTTACACTATTTGGTATTATTATGCTTGTAAGTCCGGTGCAACCACCAAATGCACTATCGCCTATAGTTGTTACACTGTTTGGCATTTCTATATTTGTAAGTCCGGTGCAACGGTAAAATGCACGACTGCCTATACTTGTTACACCGTTCCCGATAGTAACTTTGGTAATATCTGTTCCCCACGGTGCAGGTGAATTCCAATCATAGTCTGCCATAGCACCGTTTCCGGAAATGGTAAGTTCGGTGCCGTTAAGTGTCCAGGTGCAGTCGCCGGTTGTGCCGGTTCTGTAATCGGTTGGAGAGGAATAATCAGTACTCGAAGCATAATCCGTACCCGATGCATAATCGGTTTTTGAGGAATAGTCAGTTCTTGACGAATAATCAGTATTTGAGGCATATATCATTGAAGAATCGGCAGAAGAAAATATTGTGCCGATGTCTTTGGCAAGGGTATTAAATCCCGGTACAAATACGGTCAAAACCAATACTGCTACTAATAATAATGCTTTTACTCTTTTTTTGATTTTTTTCATTTTTCGTTCTCCTTTTTGAGTTTACTATTATCAAAAGGTATACTTTTTGATAAATATTATATTAAGAAATAACTTACAAGCAACTTGACAAGAAAGGAAAAATATGCTAATTTATTTATGAAAAACAGCACTGTCAAAAGGTATACCTTTTGACAGTGCTGTTTTTATATGTGATATATAATATTATATAATCGTTACTGTATTTTGCCGTCTGCGGTTAGGTCGTGTTCAGAGCGGTAAATCGGGAATTTTCCGTTTTGGGCAACCAGAGTATTAGACTGCGCTAATGTGCTTTTGTATGTGGCGGTGTCGGTTACATCCGGCTCAAACAAATACATAAGAAGCGTTCCGCCGACCTGATTTAGCGGAAATACATAAGCGCCGTTATTGAAGGTGACCTTTTCTTCGTCTGTAATAGCCGCCGACTCAACACTTCCCGTATAATTTTTAAGGTTTTGTGACGCGCCATTTGGCAGTTCATAAAAACTTATATTATGCAACTTTATTATTTCCGCAACCTTTTCGGCGTTTACCGCATCTTTCGGAATTATATAGGCGGTGGGGCGTGTTCTTACCCGTTCTGCCTTATCATAATAGAAACAGTCAACGGTTTTGTCCTTATCCTTTACCGAGCCGTCGGTAAAGTTATAAAGCGGAGTTTTAATAACAATTTTTTCCTGCTTGTTGCTTCCGCTTGAAAGGGCAAATATATTGTTTTCGTCATATTTCTTTCCGACTTCGGTTATATGCTGTCTTTCAGCATCAACCGCCGATTTAATCTGTTCTTTGTTTGCACTAACATAATCAAGTAATGATTTTACCGTTAAATACTGACCGACAACCCGTTTTTCAAACCCCTGTTTTCCAAGGTCAATACCGCGTGTTTCAACAAGCAAAGTAATTGCGCCTTTAAGGGAATAATAACCCCGTCCGGACGAGAAGTTCGCCGTGTTAATCATAAAGCCGCTTTGTACCGTTCCCGCTTTTTTGGTGGCAGGGTAATAGGTGGCATTTATATTTTCTTTATTAAGATTTTCAATAATGCTTTGTGTTACGGCGGTACCTGCATTTACAAGGTCTTTTGTACTGTTAAATCCGCCGCCGACCGCAAAAAGAATATCTCTTGAAGTGGTTTCGGTGCTTTGCACGGACGGTGTGTATTCGTGACCGTCTATAAACACATACGGCATTGTAAGGTTATATAAATTGTGTATCGCCTTTATTTCTTCGCTTTGTACCTTTATATGGTCACGGTTTAAATCTATATTGTCTTTAACATTTTTGCGTGAAAACTTGAAAGAGCCGTCGGGGTTTGCACGGGGAATAACAATAACATTTACCTGATTTATTATTTCTTTTCCGTATTCGCCCGATAAGGTTTTTAATATGGCAAGCGCACCGTCGCCGCCTGCCGGCTCGTTACCGTGTATCTGCGCTTCGTACATAATGTTGATTTTGCCGTTTTTGTTAATAATACTTGATGCTTCTTCAACCGTTTTTGCCGCCGACAAATCACTGCTTGTAACAAAAACAGCAGGCATATTAAAGTTAAAAGACGGGGTTTTGCAAAGGGTGTATAAGTACATATACGGGGCAGACGATACAACCCTTTCGACAAAACTTTCCATTTCTTCCTGACTTGTAAATTCGTTTTGTGCTTTTGTTTTGCTTGCAAGTGTCGGGGTGGAGTAAACATCCTTAAAATCGTTTTTCCACGACTCTTTCGGGGCAAGCAGGGTGTCCTCAACCTCTTTTGTATAGTTGAAAATTGTTTCACAAGATTCATAACCCTTACCCGAAGTTTTGCCGGGGTTTACATCAATTTCTGTTCTCTTTGTCGCTTTTTCGCTTGAATAATACAGATTTTGTTCTAACGAATAATATCCGTTACCTTTGCAAAGATAATTATAATTGCCGGGCTTTAAATTTTTATAAATATGATATGTTAAATCGCCCTTTGTTTCGGTGGATGTTTTCTTAACGGCTTTTTTGGTAGATTTAAAATCTTTAAAAAGTGAAACCGAAACCTCTTTCGGCGCAACAAGTACAAGTTCACGGGTGTTTTTCCTTATCAATAAAAAGGATAAAACACCTATTATTATTGCAGCAAGTGAAATGCCGCCGAATAAAAGAGTCTTTTTCATTTGTAAGTTAACCTTTCTTATAATCTTTTTTAGGGCAAAATGTGTTCATATTGCACCTTTGACAGCTTGCCTTTCTTGCCGTGCAAATATCCCTGCCGAAAAGAACGGTGCGGTGACAAAATGCACTTGATTTATCGGGTGGGATAAGTCTTACCATTTCTTTTTCAACCTTTAAGGGATTTTGTGTGTTTACAAGTCCCAAACGGTTGCAAAGCCGTATAAAATGCGTGTCGGTTACAACGGCTGGTTTGCCGTAAATATCACCGCAGATAAGGTTTGCCGTTTTTCTTCCGACACCGGGCAGGGTGGTTAGTTCTTCAACCGTTCCGGGTACCTCGCCGCCGAAATTTTCCACTATTCCTTTTGCAATTCCCAAAAGGTCGCGCGCCTTTGTCTTGTAAAGACCGCAACTTTTTATAAGTTCTTCAATTTCGTTTATTTCTGCCGTTGCCATTTTTTCGGCTGTCGGGAATTTTTCAAACAGCGCAGGGGTAACAAGATTTACCCGTGCATCGGTACACTGTGCCGAAAGCCGTGTTGCAATGAGCAGAGAAAACGCATCTTTATACTCGAGTGAGCATATCGCTTCGGGGTAGAGTTCTTCAAGTGATTTTACCGCCAAAAGCGTAATTTCCTTTTTTGTCATGTTATATTGCCTCTAATTTCATATCGCCTTTTTTAATCCAGTTCATTTTGCGCATAATTTCGGCAATTCCGAGCGTAACAAGTGCAGGTAAAACAAAATGCATAAGTGCGATAAGCAAAAGTGTTACGGGGGAGGAAATGCCTGCCTTTACCATACTGTCGTAACACATAAACTGACCTACAAGTCCTGCCGAGCCCATACCCGAGCCGACGGGGTTGCTGACCATTTTAAATGCCGCAGAGGAGAGAGGCCCCAAAATAAGACTTGAAAGAATAGAGGGCACCCATATAAGCGGATGTTTAACTATGTTCGGTACTTGAAGCATAGATGTTCCGATTCCCTGTGCTATAAGTCCGCCAACCTTGTTTTCACGGTAACTTATTACCGCAAAGCCAATCATATTGCAACAGCAACCAACGGTTGCCGCACCTGCCGCAAGTCCCGTAAGTCCCATTGAAATACCTATTGCCGCCGAAGAAATTGGCAGGGTAAGAAGTATACCCATAACCGCCGAAACAACCGCACCGCCGATTATCGGGCTTTTTTCAACATTTATGTTTACAAGTTCGCCAATCCATTTCATTGCAAAGGATATGTACGGCCCTACAAAAAGTCCTGCCGCCGCACCTGCAAGAATACAGCAAAGCGGAGTTAATATAATTTCAAGTTTTGTTTTGCCAGAAATAAGAGAGCCGATTTCTATTGCAACATAGGCGGCAATAAATGCCCCAAGCGGCTCACCGGGTGCGCCGAGTGCAAAGTTTTCAATATTGATGTTCGGAAACGCACCGACCATACCGCAAACGGCGGCGGAAACGGTGGTAAGGGGAGAAGATTTAAGTTTAACCGCAACACCCACGCCTATTCCTGCACCGGTTATTGTTTTTGCAATGTTTCCGATTAGTGTTACATAACTGCCGACGGTATTGTTGCCGATAAGACTTCCTATTTGACAGATAATAGTTCCTATAATAAGAGTCGAAAAAAGTCCGTATGCCATACCCGAAAGTCCGTCAATAAAAAGTCGGTTTAAGTATTTCTTAATCATATTCTCCTCCAAAGCAAAAAAATAAAATAATTTAATATATTATAATTTATTTTTATCATATAGTCAAGAAAAGTTGAAAAGCGTGAAAAAATGTGTTAAAATATAAAAAGGTGATTTAAGTTGACAAAAATTTATCTTATAAGACATTGTGAGGGTATGGGTAATGTCCTTAAAATATTTAACGGCACTACCGACTGCGATATAACCGAACTCGGCGCAGAACAACTTGAATATTTGGGCAAAAGATTTGACGGTATAAAGGTTGATGCTGTTTATTCAAGTCCTTTAAAGCGCACCGAAAAAACCGCAAATTCCGTAGCCGAAAGAAAAGGACTTCCTCTTATATTAAGGGAAGATTTAGGCGAACTTTACGGCGGTGTGGTTGAGGGTAAACCTTTTATGGAAGCGTTTTCAAAAATTCCGGGACTTGCCGAATGTTGGAACGAACGGCCTCAGGACTTTGCGCCCGAGGGGGGCGAGAGTATGCGAAGCGGCTATGAAAGAATTTATAATGCTGTCCTCGATATTGCAAAACAGCAGGAGGGTAAAACGGTTGTAATTGCCACCCACGGCGGTGTGCTTCGCTGTCTTTTTGCCCGTCTTATATACGGTACTATTGACCGCCTTAAAGATATTCCGTGGTGCGATAATACCGATGTCGCATTAGTGGAGGTTGAAAACGGTAAATGTGAATTAAAGTTTTATAACGACCATTCTCATTTGCCCGAAAGTTTAATACCCAAGCGCAGTAAAATCGGAGGGTTTGTAAAGAAATGATAATAATGTCGGTCGATTTGGGACTTGCAAGAACGGGAATTGCCGCAAGTGACCAAACTATGCAATTTGCCTTTCCTAAATGTGTAATTACCGAATATAATACCGAGCGTCTTATTGAAAAGATATGCGATAAGGCAAAGGAACTGGGCGCCGAAAGAATTGTTGTAGGGCTTCCCGTTAATATGGACGGCAGTTTGGGAGAGCGCGCGCAAACCTGTACCGAAATAGCAAAACAGATACAAAGTAAGAGTGATATAGAAACCGTTTTGCAGGACGAACGGGGAACAACCGTTACGGCGCATAACTATTTAAACCAAAATAATGTGCGCGGAA
>JAZLFY010000187.1:0-10310 GCA_045616025.1 Acutalibacteraceae bacterium
GATTTTTCATACAAAACACCTCGTTAAAAATTTAACTATATTTTATCATATATATATAGAAATTTTCAACTATCATTTTAGACAATAATAAGTCCAAAATTTATCAAAAATAAACAAATAAAACTAATTTGAAGTCCAAACTTTCGTACAGTCACGGGTATATTATATACTTAAATATTAAAAAAGGAGGAATAAATGTGATACTTTACGAATCTGAAATTTTCGGTGAAGAAAGCAAGAATATACTGCCTTTTAAAATTATTGTTGAACAGGATATAAAAGAGGGGTATAATAGTATTACCGTAAAGGAAGTTCAATTTATTAAGACACCCCAAAATACGGTATTAAACGAAAATTTACTTAAAGCATACGCTTGGAAAGAAAAATAGTAAAGGTGATTGTTTTATGGGTATCTTCGGTGATATGTTTGATTTTAATCACGACGGTAAATTGGATACATTTGAGCAGGCGGCCGAGTTTTCTTTTATTATGAATATGATGGAGGAAGAAGAAAAGCAAAAAAGGGCAGAACAGCAAGACGAATTTGATGAAGATTTGGATATTACAGAATAATAGGGGGTTAATGCTATGGATAAAAACAGTTTTCGCTTTGCAAGTGAAAAAGACACCGATTTAATACTTAAATTTATAAAAGAACTTGCGGAATATGAAAAAATGTCGGATAAAGTGGTAGCAGACGAAAAATTGCTTAAAAAGTGGATATTCGAAAAGAACAAGGCGGAGGTTATCTTTGCGCTTGATAACGGCAAAGAGGTCGGCTTTGCGCTCTTTTTTCATAATTTCTCAACCTTTTTGGGCAGGGCGGGAATATATCTTGAAGACCTTTTTGTGTTACCCGAATACCGTGGTAAAGGATACGGCAAAGGTCTTATCAAAAAACTTGCTTCCATTGCATTAGAGCGCGGTTGCGGACGGCTTGAGTGGTGGTGTCTTGATTGGAACAAGCCGAGCATTGATTTTTATCTTTCGCTTGGCGCAGAGCAAATGAGTGACTGGACAACCTACCGTTTTGAGGGTGACTCCTTAAGTAAACTTGCAAAAGATTAGTATGTCTTAAACATAGAATACAGAAAAACCGACGGCATCCACATAAAAAAGTGTGAATGCCGTTTTAAAAATATTGCATATTTTATAAATGTATGGTATAATTATGCATTATTTATTAAAAAAGGAAGGTTTTTATGAAAAATACGGTATTTACGGGGGCGGCAACCGCCATTATAACCCCTTTTAAAAACGGAGATGTTGATTTTGATACATTCGGTCGCCTTGTTGAGTGGCAGATATCCGAAGGTATAGATGCAATAGTCGTTGCCGGTACAACGGGCGAGGGCTCAACACTTACCGACAGCGAACATAAAGAACTTATTAAATACTGTGTTGAAAAGGTTGCAGGCAGAGTTCCCGTTATTGCCGGTACGGGCTCTAACGACACCGCCTATGCTATCGAACTGTCCCGTTATGCGTGTGAAGTGGGTGCCGATGCGCTCTTGCTTGTAACACCCTATTACAACAAAGCAACACAAGAGGGGCTTTATCAGTCCTTTAAGGCAGTTGCCGATGTTTCAACAAAACCCTGCATACTTTATAATGTGCCTTCCCGTACGGGTTGCAATTTAAAGCCCGAAACATTGGCTCGCCTTGCCGAGTGTGAGAATATAGTTGCCGTAAAAGAAGCATCGGGCGATATTTCACAGGTTGCCGAAATTTCCCGCCTTTGCGGTGATAAAATTGATATTTATTCGGGCAATGATGACCAGATTATTCCGGTCTTGTCGCTTGGCGGCAAAGGTGTTATATCGGTGCTTTCAAATCTTGTTCCGAAAGAAACCTCCCTTATGTGTAAAAAATATTTTGAAGGTGACCAACAAGCGGCACTTTCTTTACAACTTAAATACCTTCCGCTTATATCCTCAATTTTCTGTGAAGTAAACCCAATTCCCATTAAAGCGGCTATGTCAAAAATAGGATACGGCGAAAATTCACTTCGGCTTCCGCTTACTCCCATGAGCGAAGCAAATGCCGAAAAACTTTACTCGCTTATGAAGGAAAACGGTTTAATCTAAAAGGAAGAAAATTTATGCCATACACAAATAAACTTATATGCAAAAATTTGACCGTAAACGAAAAAAATCACCTTTGTTTTGCAGGGGTTGATACTGTTTCGCTTGCAAAAGAATACGGCACACCCACATACTTTATGGATGAGGACAGAATAAGGGAAATGTGCCGCATTTATATCGGCGCATCCCAAAAAGCATTCGGCGAAAAGGGTAGGGTGATTTATGCCTCCAAAGCCGCATCATTTAAGCGGATGTACGAAATAATGAAAGAGGAAAATATGTTTTGCGATGTTGTATCGGTCGGCGAAATTCATACCGCAAAATCGGCAGGATTTCCAATGGAACGGGCATATTTTCACTCAAATAACAAGACCGATTTTGACATTGAATATGCCATAAAAAACGGTGTCGGATTTTTTGTTATTGATAATACCGAAGAAATTTTATCCCTCGATAAAATTGCCGCAAAGTACGGTATAAAGCAACAGGTTATGCTCCGCCTTACCCCCGGCATTGATACCCACACTTTTGAGGCGGTAGATACCGGTAAGGTTGACTCCAAATTCGGTTTTGCAATAGAAACGGGTGCCGCAGAAGAAATCACAAAATTAGCTTTGTCACTTAAAAATATTGACCTTTGCGGTTTTCACTGTCATGTCGGCTCTCAACTTTTTGACAGTGATGTTTATATCCGTTCGGCAAAAATTATGCTTGAATATATAATTTTTGTAAAAAACAAGTACGGTTATACCGCTAAAATGCTCGATTTGGGCGGCGGTTACGGTGTAAGGTATCTTGATAGCGACCCATATATTAATATTCACGAAAACATAATCACCGTCGGAAAATATGTAAAAACATTTTGTAAGGAAAATGATATTCCGCTGCCGCAAATATCCTTTGAGCCGGGCAGAAGTATTGTTGCCGACGCAGGACTTACCCTTTATACTGTGGGTAATGTCAAGAAAATTCCGGGATTTATTAACTATGTATCTGTTGACGGCGGTATGTCGGATAATGTTCGCTATGCAATGTATGAAGCACCCTATACCGTTCTTCCTGCAGGAAAAATGGATAAAAAGGCAGATATGCGCTCAACCGTTGTCGGCAGATGTTGTGAAAGCGGCGATGTTATTCAGCCGTCAGTTCTGCTTCCGTCAGGTCTTAAAAGGGGAGATATAATTGCCGTTTGCACCACCGGTGCTTATAACTATTCAATGGCATCAAACTATAACCGCATACCCCGTCCCGCTGTTATAATGATTAAGGACGGCAAAACCTATACGGCGGTTAAGGGCGAAACCCTCGACGACCTTATTTTAAACGATATGTAATATAAAATCTTTCAAAAAAGCACTTATGCAAACGCATAAGTGCTTTTTTTTTGTTTAATTGCAATTAAGAAAAATAAAAGTGCCTAAAAAATTACTTTCCCCGTACGAATATAATAGTATTCCCGGGCGGCGGCAACTGTTGCAACACAACATGTTACGACTATCAACACCGCAACCGGTTGCCACGGAAAAAGTCCGATGCAAGGCAAAGTTGCAAATAAAAGAATGCCGCATATTTTGTTTAAAACCGTATGCTCACAAATAAACCGTTTATGAATAATAAATGCACTTATAATATTGGCGCATTTAAAAATTGCAATGCAGATAATCCAGATAATAAGCCAGCGTGGAATATGTATTGCAAATACGGTCTTTATGATAACCACCGCCGTAAAGATAATATCTGCAACCGTATCAAACCGTGCGCCGAACTTTGTTTCTTTTCCAAAATGTCTTGCAATTATCCCGTCAACTACATCACTGATGCCGCCAAGGATATAAAGCCCATAAAACCATATTGAAAATGTCGGGCAAAAAATCAGAGAAAGCGCACACACAACCCTGATACCCGTTATCACATTTGCCACAATCAATATCCTTTCATCTAAGCTGTAAAAACTGCATTAATACCAACCCACGGGCTAAACAAACGTCCGCCGGAAGTTTGTTTCCGGCTTCGCCGTCGCCCTTTTCAAATTCTGTCACATTATAAAATAAAAAATTCCAAACCAAACCTAACGGTCTGCTTTGGAATTTGGTCCGAGTGACGGGACTTGAACCCACGGCCTCTTGACCCCCAGTCAAGCGCGCTACCAACTGCGCCACACCCGGATAATATTTGCAAAATATTGCCTGACTGATATATTATACATCAGTCAGGCGAATTTGTCAAAGGAAAAATGATTAATCTTCAAAACCTGATTCTACAAGTTCAACAAGACCGTCGAGCGCCTCTTTTTCGTCGCTGCCGTCAACAATGATTTTTATTGTTGCGCCGCCGACAATACCGAGTGATAAAACACCCAATAAACTTTTTGCATTTACCTTGCGTTCGTCCTTTTCAACCCAAATGGAAGATTTAAACTCGTTTGCCTTTTGAATAAAAAAGGTAGCGGGGCGAGCGTGAAGTCCAACTTGATTTTTAATAACAACGTCTTTAACAACCATTTTTATATCTCCTTTAAACTAATAATTATCAAAGCAATTATATTATAACATATTAAATGATAAGGTCAATGATTTGTGAAAAAGTTCTAATATTTATCCAATTTTTTATGAAAAATGCTTGTCATATTTAGTCAATTTGAATACATAAATGTTGTAGTTTTGAAAAATTTACCTCTATATTTTGTATTTATTTGTTATTTTTATCTTCAAGAAGTTTTTTGTCCTGCTTTGAAAGTTCCAAATCATTGAACATATCCGGCCGTCTTTCTTTGGTTGCAAGCAGGGCTTCTTTTCTGCGCCATTTGTTTATTTCCGAGTGATTACCCGAAAGCAGAACAGGGGGGACTTCTTTACCTTTCCAGGAAGCCGGTCTTGTATATTGCGGATATTCAAGCAGTCCGTCAAAATGGCTTTCTTCGGTAAAGCACAAATCGTCCGACAAAACACCGGGTAACATTCTGCAAACGGCATCAGCAAGGGTGAGGGCAGGCAGTTCGCCGCCCGTTAAAACATAGTCGCCGACCGAGATTTCCTCGTCAACAATTTCGTCTATTACCCGTTGGTCAATACCCTCGTAATGACCGCACAAAAGGGCAATCCGGGGCATTTTTGAAAGTTCAATAACCTTTTGCTGTGTCAGTGTTTTACCCTTTGGTGACAAATATATTAAATAAGGTTTTCTTCTGCCCCTGCCGTAAAGACTTCTATAGCAGTCATATATCGGGCTTGCCGCCATAATCATACCCATACCGCCGCCGTAAGGCATATCGTCAACCTTATTATGCTTGTTACCGGCATAGTGGCGGATATTATGACACTCGATATTAACCTTTTTTGCCTTTCGCGCTCTGCCGATTATACTTTCGCTTAATACGGCTTCGCACATTTCGGGAAAGAGGGTAAGAATATCAATTTTCATCATCGAAAATCCCCTTTAAAGGTTTAATAACAACCCTATTATTTTCAACATCAATTTCTTTAAGGACGTCCTCTATTGCCGGTACAAGATAGTTTTTATTATCTTTTGTGACCTGCCATACATCATTGGCGCCCGTACTGAAAACTTCGGTGATTTTACCTAAATTTTCGTTGGTTTCATAATCAAAAACATCGCAAGAAAGCAGTTCGGCAATAAAGTATCTGCCGTCTTCAATGTCAGCATCACTGCGCTTTATAAAAAGTACTTTGTTTCTTAATGTCTCGGCTTTTTCAATACTGTCAACCCCCTCAATTTCGGCAAGAACAACCCTGCCGTGAGGGATAACCCTTTTAACACTTATTTCGCTTTTTCCGTTTTCGGTATAAAAGGTTTTAAAATTTGTCAGAAATTCGCCGTTATCTGCCCACGGGTCAATGCGTACCATACCCTTAATGCCGTGAGTACCGACGATTTTTCCGATTTCCAAAAAATTTTTTTTCATAAAATTATACACTCATAATTGTTTTAAAGCCCGTCAAAGACGACGGGCTTTATAAAATTTGTTATCAGTCAATTTCAACAGCGATTTTCTGGTCGTTGCGGTTTGCGGCTGCACGCATAACGGTGCGGATTGCCTTGGCAATTCTGCCCTGTTTACCGATAACGCGGCCCATATCGTTTTCTGCAACATGAAGGTGATAAACAATAATGCCTTCTTCGTTTGCTTCGTCAACTGTAACTTCAACTGCATCGGGTTCTTCAACAAGACCTGAAGCGATTGCTACTAAAAGTTCTTTCATAATTTTTTCTCCTATAAATTTTTAATTAAAGTACGCCGTTTTTCTTTAAAAGTGCTTTGACGGTATCGGTCGGCTGAGCACCGTTACCAATCCACTTTTTTGCCTTTTCACCGTCAATGTTTACAACTGCCGGTTCTTTGGTGGGGTCATAATAACCGATTTCTTCAATGAAACGGCCGTCACGCGGATAACGAGAATCTGCAACAACTACACGGTAGAAAGGAGCTTTTTTAGCACCGATTCTGCGAAGTCTGATTTTAACTGCCATTTTATTCACCTCCAAATTAAGAATTATTTATTTTTTAAGGAATTACCTTTAAAAACCGAAATTACCGGGTCCCATACCGCCCATATTCATACCGCCCATACGGCGCATAAGTTTTTTCTTGCCGCCCTTTGAATTCATTTGTTTGAACATTTTTTTCATTTGTTCGTACTGTTTCATAAGGCGGTTTACATCCTCAACCTTCATACCGCTTCCTGCGGCAATTCGTCTTCGGCAAGAGGCATTTATAATGTCCGGATGCGCCCGTTCTTTTTTGGTCATTGATTTGATAATTGCTTCCGTTCTTAAAAGTTGATTATCGTCAATATCGGCATCTTTAACCTGCTTATCCATACCGGGTATCATTGAAACTATACTTTTAAGACTGCCCATTTTTTTGATTTGTCCGAACTGTTCAAGCAGGTCGTTCATATCAAATTTGTTTTCCTGCAATTTTCTTGCGGCTTCTTCCGCTTTCTTTTCGTCAAGTTCGGTTTCAACCTTTTCGATAAGGGAGAGAACATCGCCCATACCCAAAATACGGTCTGCCATACGGTTGGGGTGGAATTCATCAAGTTGGTCTAACTTTTCACCCACACCTGTAAACATAATCGGTTTTCCTGTAACGGCACGCAAGGAAAGTGCGGCACCGCCACGGGTATCACCGTCAAGTTTTGTAAGAATAACACCGTCAATTTCAAGTGTATCGTTAAATGCTTTGGCAATATTAACGGCATCCTGACCGACCATTGCATCAACAACAAGCAAAATATTGTTAACCTCAACCGCCTGTGTAATGCGGCGGAGTTCGTCCATAAGTTCGGTATCAATGTGAAGACGGCCTGCCGTATCAAGTATAACATAATCGTAACCGTGGTCACGGGCAACCTTTATGGCTTCTGCGGCAATCTTTTCGGGCTTTTCGGTACCCATTTCAAAAACGGGGGTATCAACCTGCGCACCGACAACCTTTAACTGCTCAATAGCGGCAGGACGGTAAATATCGCAGGCAACAAGAAGCGGACGGCTTCCTTTTTTGCGCAAGAATTTTGCAAGTTTTGCCGCGTGTGTCGTTTTACCCGAGCCCTGCAAACCGCACATCATAATTACGGTAGGAATTCGTGAAGCAAGTTTAAGACGGGCTTGTTCACTGCCCATAAGTGCAGAGAGTTCGTCTTTAACTATCTTTATTACCATTTGCGGAGCAGTAAGACTTTCCATAACATTTGCGCCGATACACTTTTCGGTAACGGAAGCAGTAAAATCTTTTGCAACGCGGTAGTTAACATCGGCTTCAAGTAAAGCCAAACGGACTTCGCGCATCGCTTCTTTTACATCACTTTCGGTAAGTCGACCGCGGTTTTTAAGTTTTTTGAAAACGGCGGTAAGTTTGTCGCTTAAATTATCAAAAGCCATATTTTTGCTCCTTTCTTAAAGTTTATCAATAATGTCTTTAATCTCGTCTTTGTTGCTTTCCATATCAATTGAAAGGGCTTTCAAACGGTTAAAGTTTTCACTGTATTTACAGATTTCTTCATATTTTTCAAGAAGTACGGTTGTGCGGTGAATAATATCCCGAACTGCCTGACGGGTTGTACCCTCGTTTTCGGCAATTTCCGAAAGGGAAAGGTCGTCATTGTAATAATGTTCGGTAAGGGTGCGCTGTTTTTCACTTAAAAATGTGCCGTAAACATCAAGCAAAGCACCGATTTTTAAATTTTTAGCCATAATTCGCACACCACTCTGTCAAGAAAAAATCTTTACAGACTGTATTGTAACATAAACCGCTCTGCTTGTCAAGAAAAAATCTTTACAGATAAAAAGTTATTGAAATATTATTATTATTAAAGTATAATTAGTATATTAAATTTCAAAAAAGGGGGACAAAAAACAATGAAACGAATTATTTGTGTTATACTTGCCGCTTTTTTTGTTATGTCCCTTGCAGGGTGCCAAAATGCGGACGCACATGTATATTTTGAAATGATTGAGCCACCCGAAAATCTTGACCCTCAAACCGCTTATACCGACAGTGATTTAATTGTTGTAAGGAATATTTTTGAGGGGCTTTTAAGAAAAGACCAAAACGGGAAAATTGTCAAAGGTGCTTGCAGTGATTATAAAAAAGAGGGTAATGTTTACACCTTTACTTTGCGTGACGGACTTAAATGGAGTAACAATACGGATGTTAAGGCGGAAGATTTTGTTTTCGGTATGAAAAGGGCGGTTGACCCGTCAACTGCTGCGCCCTTTGCAAGCCGTTTGTTTGCCGTTGAAAACGCACGGCAGATAAACAAAGGCAATGCCGATTTAAACACTTTGGGTGTTCACGCTGACGGAAACAAGGTCATAATTACCCTTTGCGAAGAAGATGCCGATTTTGAAGATACCCTTACAAGTTCGGTTTGTATGCCGTGCAGTTCCGATTTCTTTTATAAAACCGAGGGCAAATACGGTCAGGAACTGTCGGGTGTAATTTCAAACGGCAGTTACCGTCTTGCAAAATGGAACCGTGAAGAATTCGGAATCAGACTTTATAAAAACGAAAAGTATAACGGCGGGTTTGAGGCGAAAAACGGTGCGGTGTTCTTTTCCTGCAACGATAAGAAAACCAAAACCGAGCGGCTTGACGGCAACGCCTGCGATATGACCTTTTTACCGTCGGACGAACTTTCAAAACTTGACAAAAAATTCACCAATGTAAGTGTTCAGAATACCTGCTGGGTTTTAACAATAGGTACCGAATATTCAAAAGCGGTCAGAAAGGCATTTATGCAGTCTTTTTCACCCGAAACATATAAAGAATTTTTGCCCGAGGGTTATGCACCGGCATATTCGGTTTATCCGGCGATTTTGTCGGTTGAGGGTGCAGAGAACGAGGGTATAACACCTTACGATTTATCCTCTGCGCAAGCATCTTTTTCTTCAATTATCGCTAAAACCAAAGACAAAAATTTTGAAAGTTCAAAACTTTATTATTTCGATAAACCCGAAATTAAAGAGGCGGTAACCTCGGCGGTGGGGCATTGGCAACAGAATTTGTGCGCATTTATCAATATTGTTCCGAGCAATTCGCTTTCGGCACTTCAAAAAGAACTCGGTGACAGAACACTTCAATTTTCACTTTTCCCCGTAACCGCACGAAGCGGCGCGGTTAAAAGTTATCTTGAACTGTTCGGCAAATCGGGCGATGCAATTACAGCGCAAAGGGAACTGTTTGAAGATTATACAATGGTACCGTTTGCCTTTGAAAGCACAAATATTACCTATTCGGGTGCGCTTAAAAATGTTTGTGTGGATATCGGTAACGGTTATGTTGACTTTTCATTTGTCGAGAAAACCGAATAATCTGCGCATTTAGGAGAAAATATGCATTATTCAATTATTAACGGTGCCGTATCTTTCGGTGCGGACACCGTACTTGAAAACATAAACTTTACAATAAAGGGTACCGAAAAGGTTGCCGTTGTCGGAAGAAACGGCGCCGGAAAGAGTACCCTTTTAAAGTGTATCACGGGCGAAATTCAACCCGAAAAAGGCACGGGCGAAGAAGATTTTTCGGTTAGTTTTTCGGGCAATTTAAAGGTCGGATTTTTAAAGCAAATTGCCTTTTCGGATAATTCCGTTTCAATGCTTGACGAACTTCTTAAAGCATTTAAGCCGGTTATTGATACCGAAAGGGAAATGGAAGAACTTTTAAAGAAAATTGAAAAAGACCCCGACGAAGAACTTATAAAAAAA
>JAZLFY010000188.1:0-1780 GCA_045616025.1 Acutalibacteraceae bacterium
TATAGCAAACATACGTTTGCTTGTCAAGTGTTTTTGACGAAAATTATTATATAATTTTAAGTGTCCGAAAAACAGGACTTTGCTTTTTAAAATTTTAAAACCCGTAATTTTAAAAAATTACGGGTTTTTATTTTAAGATAACTTATATTTTTTAACGTATGAATTAAACATATCCCTGAATTCGCCGTCTTCTTCATTTTTGATTTCATTAAGAAATGTATGGGGGTTAACGGTGTTGGAATTCGCCTGCAAGGTGTAAACGGCAATGTTTGAACAGTGGTCGGACACACGCTCGAAATTGGTTAAAATGTCGGTAAACACAAACCCGAGCCGCACGGTACAGTTACCGCTTTGAAGCCGGTCAACATGACGGGCTTTAAGTTCGTCTTTTAACTGGTCGATAACCTGTTCAAGCGGTTCAACACGTGCTGCTTTTTCAACATCGTCCTTAATAAAACTGTCAATGGTCAAATCAAGAATTTCAAGCAGTGCATCGGTCAATGTATTTATTTCAAGTCTTGCGCCGGGTGAAAATTTCAACTGCTTGTCCACAATTTCCTGCGCCGTATCACGGATATTAAGTGCGTGGTCGCCTATACGCTCAAAGTCGCCTATACCGTGAAGAAGTCTGCCAACGACTTTAGATTCACTGTCGGAAAGCTCTTTACCGCTGATTTTAACAAGATATGTTCCGAGTTTATCCTCGTACTTATCAATTAAACTTTCGGTTTCGATTACATAATCGGAAACCTTTTCGTTAAAATCGCTTATCAGTTCTATCGACTGCTTAATGGAATTCCTTGCAAGTTCCGCCATTTCATCGGTAAGACGGCGGCATTCCGAAATTGCAAGGGGTGTATTATTAAAGATACGCTCGTCCAAGAAAACGGTATGCTTATCATCGGTATACTGTTTTACGGTTTTTTCGCAAAGTTTAATCATCGGCTTTTTAAAGGGAACAAAAGCGACGGTGTTAATAATGTTAAACAAACTGTGTACCACCGCAACACCGACAATGCCGATGGGGGCAAGCATAAGTGAAGGGTTAATCATACGGACAACATACATTAAGAGCACGCCCACAAAGCCGCCTATGGCATTTGTGTAAATGTGCATTGCAACAACCCGTTTTGCATCTCTGCTTGTACCGATACTTGAAATAAGTGCCGTCATACATGTTCCGACATTGGCACCAAGCACTAACGGAATTGCAAGTTGATAGGTCATGGGATTACCCGTACCGATCGACGCAAGTGCAAGTGCCTGAACAATAGCAACGGTGGCGGCGGAGGACTGAATAATACCCGTAAAGACGGTGGATACTATAAATGCAAGCATCGGCGCTGCGCCAAAAGTGGTAAGCAGGTTAATAAATGTTTGGTTATCCTTAAAACTGCTCATTGATGCGCTCATCATTTCCATACCGAACATAAGAACGGCAAAGCCGATAAAGATAAGCCCTAAATTTCTGCGCTTTTCCCGTTTTGAAATCATACGGAATATTATGCCGATAAAGGCAAGTATTGGCGCAAAGGTGGACGGTTTTAAAAGAACGAGGAAAAAGTTTTCGCCCGAAACACCGGTAAGGGTTAATATCCACGCTGTCAGCGTTGTACCGACATGGGAGCCCATTATCATACCGAAGGTGTCGGGGAAAGCAAGTATACCCGAGTTTACAAGGCCGACAAGCATTACGGTCATTGCCGAGGATGACTGTATTGCAACGGTTATACCTGCACCGAGCGAAAAGCCCAAAAAGCCCTTACTTGTAACCTTTTTA
>JAZLFY010000189.1:0-1413 GCA_045616025.1 Acutalibacteraceae bacterium
AGCCGGTTTCTCTTTATGACCCCGTCTTTTCGGATGGCGGCGATACAATTTATGTTCTTGACCAGGTAGGAGATAATAATGACGATTTGAACTGGCTTGGCGAAATTTCCCTTAAAGAGTCAATAAAGAATTTAAGTGACCGTGAAAAGCATATTTTATCTTTGCGGTTTATGCAGGGCAAAACCCAAACCGAAGTTTCCGAAGAAATAGGAATAAGTCAGGCGCAGGTTTCCCGTCTTGAAAAAGGCGCAATACAAAAAATAAAAGATTAATAGGATAAACTGTCAAAAAAGCGGCAAAACAGCTTGACATAATGCCTTCTCCGTGTATAATTTATTAAAGACATAAGGGGAGGCAAAACTTATGAACTTTAAGAAAATTTGTTTTTTGGGCGACAGTATAACTTTTGGTTCAAAAACATCGGGTGAAGAATACAGATTTAGTAATCTTGTTGAAAACAGAACAGGTATAAAATGCTTAAATTACGGTATAAGCGGCACAAGAATTGCCCGTCAGGATAAGGGCGACGAGGATAGCGACCATAGAGGTAAGGATATGTACGGCAGGTCAAGTGAACTCGATAAAAATGCCGACCTTGTAATACTTTTCGGCGGTACCAACGATTACGGTCACGGCACCGCAGGCATGGGTAATTTTGACGAAATCACACCCTACACATTTTGCGGTGCATTAAGCGGAATTTATAAAAACATCTGTGAACTTATGCCGAATGCGAAATTTGCCATAATTACCCCCTGCCACAGACGGGTTGAAGAAGAACCCCGCCTTAAAGATGACGGCAATTATTATACCCTTAAAGATTATATTGAAAAAATAAGAGAATTTGCAAGTGAAAACAATATCCCGACACTTGACCTTTTCGCTCACGACGAATTTTATTATAAAGTACCGGGCTTTACCGCAAAATATATGCCCGACGGTTTACACCCGAACGATAACGGTCATATCTGGATTGCCGACAGAATTTGCGAATTTTTGCAGAGATTATAAAAAAGTAAGGACTCTCAAAATGAGAGTCCTTTTTATATTAAAGGGACATCGCTTCGGTAACCTTTAAGATAAACACGTGCTACCGCCGAAAAGCAGGATCCGTTTTTGTCCCTGCCTTATACTATGCAGAATTATTTATGTGGTGATTTTCTTATGAACAAAACACCCAAACACTCGCTTCCGCAATGCGAAGAAATTGTCGAGCCGGCTTTGGTCACAAAAACCTCTTTAAAAATGCCCGACTCTTTAACAATATTAAGTACACTTTCGGCAATTTCGGGTTTGCAGTATGCATCGGTAATAAAAACACGGTCGGTAATAATATCGTCAACATCACAAAGTCGCTCTTTTGCATATTGTTTTGCAACTGCATTGAAATTACCGCGGTATTTTTTGGCAACA
>JAZLFY010000190.1:0-4406 GCA_045616025.1 Acutalibacteraceae bacterium
TAAAGGAAGTGAAATTATGCCGGTAAACTCTATAAAAGACATTTGGAGCGCGGTTTGTGAAGAATGCAAAAAGGAAATATCCGCCATTGCATTTGATACATTTTTCAAGTTTTTGGAACCGGAAAGTATGGATAACCAGTCTTTTGTTCTATCCGCAAGCAACGATTACATAAAGGAAACCGTTGAAAATTTGTACAGTTCAATAATTGAAAGCGCTATAAATACAGTTTTGGGAATAAATATAAAACCCATCTTTACGGTTGCGGATAATGAAGAAAAAATTAAAGGTGCCGAACAGCAAAGCGAAGGACTTACATTTGAGGACTTTTTCACATTTGATAATTTTATTGTGGGAAGTACAAATAACTTTGCTTATGATGCATCATTGGCGGTGGCTAAAAATAATAATATCGTTTTTAACCCTCTTATTATTTACGGTCCGTCGGGTGTCGGTAAAACCCACCTTTTACTTGCAATTAAAAATTACATAAAGAAAAATCAGCCCTATAAAAAGGTTGAATATACAAGAGGTGAGGAATATACAAATACATATATTGCCGCATCTCAAAACCAAAAATTAGGTCTTGGCAAAATTGAAGATTTCCGCAATAAATACAGAAATGTTGATATTTTGCTTATTGATGATATTCACTTTATTGCAGGTAAAGAACAAACCCAGGAAGAATTTTTTAATACTTTTAATACCCTTTATCAAAACGGAAAACAAATTGTTGTAACACTTGACCGTCCCTTAAAGGAAATTAAAACACTTGACGACCGTATAAGGTCCCGTTTTTCTGCAGGTTTATTTGCGGATATTACTCCGCCCGATTTTGAAACAAGAGTAGGAATAATTAAGAAAAAAGCCGAAGCCGCAAATATTAAACTTCAGGAAAACATTGTTTTCTTTATTGCCGAACATATTAAATCAAACACACGGCAAATTGAAGGTGTTGTATTAAAATTACAGGCATATATTTTAATGCAAAATAAAGTTCCTACAATATCAACCGTTCAGGAATTTATAAGGGATATTATAAGTGATACAAAGCCCGAACCGATTAAAATTGAAAAGATTATTTCGGAAGTTGCAAAAACTTATCATGTATCCGAAAATGAAATTCTTTCAAACAGAAGAACGGCAAATTTGGTACTTGCCCGTCAGGTTGCAATGTATATTGCCCGTGAAACAACACAACTTTCATTTAAACAAATAGGGGAGAGTTTCGGTAAAGACCATACAACCGTTATTTATAATGTCAACAGAATTGAAGAATTTTTAAAGGATAAGCCCTACGAAAAAGAACTTGTTGACGATATAATTAAAAATCTTACGGGAGAAACTTATTAACATTTTTAAGGTTAATTAACGGACAAGTTATTAACTTATTAAATTTCAAAAAAATTTA
Source organism: Acutalibacteraceae bacterium (assembly GCA_045616025.1). Lineage (GTDB taxonomy): Bacteria > Bacillota > Clostridia > Oscillospirales > Acutalibacteraceae > UBA737. Next base: position 1,410 of record JAZLFY010000190.1, read on the forward strand.
TTGTTTTTATTAACATTTTATAAAGAATTCTATTAACTGTAAAAATTCCCTTTTTATGCAATTTTTTATTTAATTAACAATTTTCACCGAATATATGAATACTGTTAATTATTATTACTTTTTTATAAAAAAAGACGGAGGAATAAATTATGAAATTTTCTGTTGATCGTTCAGCATTTTCTGAGGCGGTACAAAAACTTCAAAAGGTTGTAGGTAATAAAACCTCAATGCCGGTACTTGAAGGTATTTTAATTTCCGCAGAAAGCGGAAAAATTACAATGATTGCATATAATCTTGAAATGGGTATGAAAAAAGAAATATATGCAAATTGCCAAGAAGAAGGGGATATTGTAATTAATGCCCGTCTTTTAGCCGACATTTTAAGAAAAATGGACGGTATGCAGGTAGAAATTGAATGTGACGAAAAACTTACCTGTCATTTAAAGAGTAATGAAGCGGAATTTGACATTATGGGTATGGCGGCAAACGATTTTCCCGAAATGCCTTCTGTTTCAGACGGTAAAAAGATTGCCATTGACGGTAAAACACTTGTTTATATGGTTAAAGGAACAATTTTTGCGGTTGCGCAAAACGAGGGTACCCGTCCCGTTCTTACAGGTGTAAATGTAACAATAGAAGACGGTATTTTACAGTTTGTTGGTATTGACGGTTTCCGTCTTGCAATAAGAAGAGAAAAGGTTAATGTTGAAACCGATGCCGAATTTATTATTCCCGGTAAAGCAATTAACGAGGTTGTAAAACTTATTGATGAAAATACCGAAGATGTTGAAATTATTGTAGGTCAACGGCTTTTATCATTTAATATAAACGGTTATGTATTTATATCCCGTCTTTTAGAGGGTGAATTTGTAAACTTTAATAAAATAATTCCCGAAGAATATACCCAAAAAGTAACCGTAAACAGTTCTGATTTTATAAATTCAATAGACCGTGTTTCACTTCTTATTAACGACAGTTTTTCAACTCCGGTAAGATGTGAATTTAAAGAAGAAGAAGTTTTACTTTCAAGTGCTTCGGCAATAGGCAGAGTTAAAGAAAAATTCAACCTTAATTTAGAGGGTAATTCTTTTGAAATAGGTCTTAACAGCAGATATTTACTTGAAGCACTTACCGCTTGTGACCGTGAAAAAATAACCCTTAAATTTAACGGCTCAAATGCAGGAGTAATAATAAGCCCCGAAAATGATAATGATAAAGATTTTCTTTATCTTATAATGCCTATGAGGTTGAAATAATTAATGAATATAAAAATAAAAACCGATTTTATCCGGCTTGATGCGGCGCTTAAACTCGGCAATTTGGTTTCAAGCGGCGGTCAGGCAAAATTGGAAATTCAAAACGGCGGTGTTAAGGTTAACGGTGAGGTATGCACCATGCGCGGTAAAAAACTTAAAGGCGGCGACAGTTTTGAATTTTCAGGAAAGGTAATAACCGTAATAAATGAAAATTGAAAATTTTCGTGCCGTTAATTTTCGTAACTTGAAAACCACCGAAATTATCCCAAACGAGCAAATGAATGTTATATGCGGCGAAAATGCGCAGGGTAAAACCAACATTTTGGAGGCAATTTGGCTTTTTACGGGGGCAAAAAGTTTCAGAAATTCAAATGAAAATAATTTTATAAATTTCGGCAAAGAAAAGGCGGTAACAAATCTTGATTTTATAGGTAAAGAAATTAAAAATAATGCCAAAATTGAGTTTACCGAAAAACGCCGTGCATTTTTAAACGGCAAACCGCTTAAAAATCCTTCTTTGCTTGCGGGAAATTTTAATGCCGTTATATTTACACCCGACGATTTATCCCTTATTAAAGACGGTCCCGAAAAGAGGCGGCGGTTTTTAGATATTTCAATAGGACAAATTTATCCGCAGTATATAGAAATTTTAAGGGAATATTTAAGGGCGGTAAAACAAAGAAATCAAATTATAAAAGATTTAAAATATGATAAAAGCATTGAAATAATGCTTGATGTATTTGAAGAAAAAATTGCGAAAAACGGCGAAAAAATCATAAAATACCGTGAAAAATACATTGAAATTATATCTGCTTTCCTGCCTGAAATTTATTTCGGTTTATCGGGTGAAAAAGAAAAGGTGCAAACCGAATATATTAAAAATATTTCGTCCGATTTACTGTTTGAAAAATTAAAAATTTCAAGAAAAGAAGATATTATTACCGGCACTACTTCGGCAGGGCCGCACCGTGACGATATTACATTTAAAATTAACGGAATTGATGCAAGAACTTTCGGCTCGCAAGGACAAAAACGCAGTATTGCGCTTTCCCTTAAACTTTCGGGTGCGGAAGTTATAAATTCAAAAGCCGGCGAATATCCCGTTTGTCTTTTAGATGATGTTATGAGCGAACTTGACGAGGGAAGACAGAACTATATTTTAAACCATATAAAAGACTGGCAATCATTTATAACCTGCTGTGACAGTGCAAGTGTTAACCGTTTAAAGCAGGGCAAGGTTTTTGAAATAAAAGACGGGGCGGTTTTATAATGTATCTTCATCTCGGAAACAATGTTTTAATAAACGAAAAAGAAATTGTCGGAATTTTTGATTTGGACAATGTAACCCTTACAAAAAGGGGCAGAGATTTTATAAACAAAGCCCAAAAGGAAAACAGGGTAATTTTTGAGGGGTACGATTTACCGAAATCTTTTGTTGTATGTTCCAAAAAAGATAAAAAAAATCAAATCTATTTATCTGTTCTTTCAAGTAATACACTTTTAAAGCGCAGCGAAAGAAAAGAAATAACGATAGAATAAAATTAAAGGAGACAAAAAATGAGCGAAGAAAAAGTAATGCCTGTTACCGAAACTTATGACGAAAACTCGATACAGGTACTTGAGGGACTTGAAGCGGTCCGAAAGCGCCCCGGTATGTATATCGGTTCAACCGGCGAGCGCGGTCTTCACCATCTGGTCTATGAAATTGTTGATAACTCTATCGACGAAGCACTTGCAGGAT
>JAZLFY010000191.1:0-5026 GCA_045616025.1 Acutalibacteraceae bacterium
ATATTGGTAACACGCGCAACCTTCATATATTCAAGTGCGCCTGCGGATGTTTTGGCAACCGTCATATTAAGCGATGCCGAGCGGCGAAGCGGAATAATTATTCCGTGTACCGCACATGCCTCTGCCGTTCTGATTATTGCGCCTAAATTGTGGGGGTCCTCAATTTCGTCACAAATCAAAATAAACGGATTTTCGTTTCTTTCTTTTGCAGTGTTAAGTATATCTTCAACCGTAAAGTATTTTTGCGTGGCGCACATAACCGCAACACCCTGGTGATTTGCGCCGCCACAATAATAATCCATTTTTTGCGGACTTATTTCCTTAATAAGTATTCCTTTTTCGGAACATTTGGCAATTATCGCCTTAATGCTTCCGCCTACCGCACCGTGTGCAACCAAAAGGCGGTCAATTTCTCTGCCTGAACGGATAACTTCAAGCACGGGGTTTCTTCCGCAAATAACAGAAGAACCGTTTTCCTGTCGGTCATTTTTATTATCCATAAATTACTCCAAATCAAAAGTCATAAAAATACATAATACATTATAGCATACATATTAAAAAAAGAAAAGGGAAAAATAACAAAAAATTAAAGGAGATTTTAAATAATGTTTATTGAAAAAGTAACAGGTTTTGAACTGCTCGACTCACGCGGTAATCCCACAGTAGGCGCAAGGGTGCGTCTTTCCTGCGGTGCAGAAGGATTTTCGGTTGTACCGTCGGGCGCATCTACCGGCACTCACGAAGCGTGTGAACTGCGGGATAATGACCGCACAAGATATTCGGGCAAGGGCGTTCAAATGGCGGCAGCCAACATCTGCGGTGAAATAAACGACTGCTTAAAAGGGCAAAATGCCTTAAACCAACGGACTGTTGACGGAGAAATGATTAATCTTGACGGCACACCTAACAAATCACGCTTGGGCGCAAATTCAATACTTGCAGTTTCTCTGGCAGTAGCAAGGGCGGCGGCAAATGCACTCGGCATTCCGCTTTACAGATATATAGGCGGTATAAATGCAAATGTTTTGCCTACACCCATGATGAACATTTTAAACGGCGGAGCGCATGCAGCGAACAATATTGATATTCAGGAATTTATGATAACCCCCGTAAGGGCGGAAAATTTCAGTGACGGGGTTAGAAAATGCACCGAAATATACCATAAATTAGGAGAACTTTTAAAGGCGAAAAATCTTTCTTGCGGTGTCGGTGACGAGGGCGGTTTTGCCCCAAACCTTAACAGTGACGAAGAAGCGATAGAACTTATCTGTCAGGCAATAGAAGAAGCGTCCTATTCAACCGACGAAATAAAAATCTGTCTTGATGCGGCTTCAAGCGAGTGGTATAAAGACGGCGAATATATGATGCCCAAAAGAAAAATAGGTTTCACCTCCGAAAAACTTATTGAATATTACGAGGAATTATGTAATAAATACCCGATTATCTCAATAGAGGACGGACTCTCCGAGGACGATTTTGGCTCTTTTGCCAAAATGACCGAAAAAATGGGTAACAAAATACAACTTGTCGGCGACGACCTTTTTGTAACAAATACCGAGCGTCTTAAAAAGGGAATAAGTATGGGGGCGGCAAACGCAATTTTGATTAAACCAAACCAAATCGGAACTCTTTCGGAAACACTTGATGTTATCAATGTTGCAAAATCGGCAGGTTATAAAACCGTTATTTCTCACCGTTCGGGAGAAAGCGAAGACACATCGGTTGCCGATATTGCCGTTGCGGTAAATTCGGGACAAATAAAGACAGGTGCGCCCTGCCGTACCGACAGAAATGCAAAATACAACCGGCTTATGATTATAGAAAAAGAATTGATGGCAGGACTTGATTTTTAACAGTTTATAAAGTACAATATTCATAAATAAACTTTCGGGGTGCTTTTATGAATATTGAAATTAAGAACAAGTCAAAAGAATATGATGTTATTGTCTGCGGCGGCGGTCCTGCCGGCTGTGCGGCGGCAATTTCTGCGGCAAGGCAGGGCGTTAAGGTGCTTGTTATTGAAGCCGGCTCGGCACTTGGCGGTATGGCAACATTGGGGCTTGTTTCAAAATGGGCGCCTTTTACCGATAAAGAAAAGGTTATTTACCGTTCAATTCCGCTTGAAATAATTAAAAAATATAAAGCGGCGGCTGATATTCCCGAAGATAAATGGGATTGGATAAACATTTCACCCGAAAAGTTAAAGATTGTTTATGACGACCTTTTAAGCGAAGCAGGTGCAGAAGTTTTGTTTGAAAGCCGTGTTTGTGATGTTGTTAAAAACGGTCAAAACATCGAAAGTGTCATTGTTTCAAATAAATCGGGACTCACACCCTATAAAGCGCATATCTATATTGACTGTACGGGGGATGCCGATGTGGCATTTTATTCGGGGGTTAACTGCGAAATCGGTGACACCGACGGCGCCATACAACCTGCATCCCTTTGTTTTGCAATAGCAAATGTTCATATGGATAAAGTAACCGAAAAGTTAGGCAGTAATCCAAAGGACGGCTTTTGGGCAAGGGTTAAGCAGTCGGGTAGATTTAAACTTGGCTGCAAGCACTTTATCCCTGCGGTTTTCGGTGAGAATACAGTTATTGCAAATGCGGGGCATCTTTTTAATATTGATTCCACAAACCCCGAAGAAGTTTCAAATGCATTGATTAAGGGCAGGAAAATTGCCGAAGAATATCTTGAAATTTTAAAAGAGGGTATGCCCGAAGCATTTGCGGATGCCTTTATTGTCTGCACATCAAATACACTCGGGGTCCGTGAATCAAGAAGAATTGAGGGCGAATACCGTCTTACAATGGAAGACTATATTATGCGCAGAAGTTTCCCCGATGATATCGGCAGAAACTGTTATTGGCTTGACTGTCATGCGGCTCCCGGCACTTCTAAAATCAGTAAAATAGCACCCGAAGACAGACATTATAAACCGGGGGAGAGTCACGGAATACCGTTTAGATGTCTTATACCCAAAGGCGTCGACAACCTGCTTGTTGCTGGAAGAAGTATATCTATGGAACGAATGGTATTATCTTCCGTTCGTGTAATGCCCAACTGTCTTGCAATGGGCGAAGCGGCAGGTATTGGTGCGGCAATTACCGTCAAAAAGAATATCGGTGTGCACGAAATTGATTATAAAGAAGTTGTTTCCTATATTAAATAACATCTTGACTTTTATCTTGTAATAAAGTAAAATATGAAAGCAGTAAGGACTGTACCTCAAATGGGGGTTGCAGTCCTGTTTTTTTGGAGATGATTTTTTAATGGAAAACGTTTATGACGTAGTAATAGTCGGCGGCGGTATAGGCGGTCTTATGGCGGCATACCGACTTCGTGAAAATTCACCAAAACTTAAAATTGCAATTACCGAGCGTGGCAACAAACTTGAAAAGCGCAGTTGTCCTGCGGGTAAAAACAGTACCTGTATTCACTGTAAAACCTGCAGTATTACAAGTGGCTTTGCAGGTGCGGGTGCATTTTCGGACGGTAAATTCAATTTGGGTACGGCCTACGGCGGCACTTTAGGCGAAGAGCTCGGCGACGATACTGCAAATGAATATATAAATGAAGTGGATAAAATACTTACCAAATATTGTACTTCGGGACAACCTGCCGTTTATAAGTCAAACGATGAACTTCGCCTTAAATGTATTCAAAACAATTTACGGCTTCTTGATATGAATGTTAAGCATTTGGGTACGGATAATAACTATGTTACAATGCAAAACCTTATCGGCGCTATTGAAAACGACGGCACCGAACTGTTCCACTTTTATAACTGTACCGAAATAATCCGTAAAGATAAGGCTTATACCCTTTATTACGAAAACGGCGAAACCCTTAACGCAAAACATATTATTATTGCTACGGGACGCGGCGGTGCGAATTTCGTATCTAAATTCTGCAACGACTTCGGTGTCAAAACCCGTTCAAACAATATAGATATAGGTGTAAGGGTTGAAATGAAGGATATTATCTGGCGCGAATTTTCTTCCAAAATTTACGAACCGAAAATTCTTTACAAAACCAAAACCTTTGAGGATAGATGCAGAATGTTCTGCTTTAATCAGGGTGGACTTGTATCGGCGGAAAACAACCACGGCATTATTACCGCAAACGGACATTCGTTTGCTCAGGCGGATAAAAAGACCGATAACTGCAATTTTGCAATACTTTCAAGCATAAGATTTACCGAACCGTTTAATCAGCCGACCGAATATGCGGAAAATATTTCCCGTCTTGCAAATATGATAGGTGACGGAAATGTCCTTGTTCAGCGCTTCGGCGATCTTATAAGAGGAAGAAGAACAAACGACCACCGCCTGTCACAAAATACGGTTATTCCGACACTTAAAGCAACAGCAGGGGATTTGTCACTTGTTTTGCCGCATAGAATTCTTACGAATATTATCGAAACCATATATGCGCTTGATAAGGTTGCACCCGGTTGTGCAAACGACGATACGCTTCTTTACGGTTGTGAAAGCAAGTATTATTCCATTCGTCCGGAGTTTAATAAAAAGTTCGAACTTACCGACAGCGTATATATAATAGGTGACGGAAGCGGTATTTGCAGGGGACTTTCCCAGTCGGGTGCCATGGGTATATATGTAGCGGATGCTATAACAGATAAATACAAGGTATAGTATAAAAGCCCTGTTTTTTTGACGGGGCTTTGGTTATTTTTAACTAACAAATTGTGATTATGTTAAGTGAAAATCGACAAGTTATCCAAACTTTTTTAAAATGCTCTTTTTTTGTTGACAAGGTTGTCCTTCGTGTGTTAACATATGGATAACAACTTAATAACTTACCGATATAGGTTTGGAAGTAATGGCCCAAACGTTTCTACCGCGATGCCGTATTCGCGACTATTGGTATTAGTTTAAGCATTGTAGTTATCACAGTGCTTTTAGTGGGTTTTATCGGTAAGCAGACTTATAAATTAAGTCTGCTTTTCTGCATTTTTTAAAGGAGGCGATTTTATGAAACATCTTGAAGAAAAGATACTTAA
>JAZLFY010000192.1:0-2426 GCA_045616025.1 Acutalibacteraceae bacterium
ATCGGGCGGTAATGTTGCAGGAATGCCCGGCACGGGCAACAGTATTGAGGCGTTCTATGCCATTTTAAGCGGCAGAGATGCCGATGAATACGACCTTTGGTACCGCGTCCTTACGGAAAATCACGGTTGGCTCGGCTTCGCAAGCAACGGTAAATATGCCGGAACTTCCGGTTACGGAGAAAAAGTTCTGGCAGTTCAAATGAAACTCTGCAAAAAGGGTGAATTTGCACCCGAAGAGCAGGACTGCTATATTGAAAAACCGCAAACAACACTTTTCGTTATAGATGCAGGACACGGCGGAAACGACCCCGGTGCTACCGGTTGCGACGGCAGATACGAAGCAAACGACAACATTAAATATGCCAATGAGGTTATAAGGGTGTTAAATCAGCAGGGTTATGCCACATACCTTATAAACCGTAATCTTAAAACACAAGACCGTCCGCTTGAAGCGAACGCCACAAACGGCGACATATTCATTTCCCTGCACCGTGACAGTTCGGGTGCTTCGGCAAGGGGCATTTCAATTTACACCCACGAGCCGTCACATTACCAGCGGACTCAACAACCCGAAAAGACCTATGCGCCTGCGGAATACGGCAACAAGCACGCGGTTGATACATTACTTATAAACAACCTTGCCGCAAATTTAAACGGCATTGCAGGTATGCCTTTTAGGGGCACTTATTACGGCTCTGCATCGGCACCCACCTGGGAAGACTACTTCATAAACCGATTAAGCAATATGCCAAGTTGCATTGTGGAACTCGGCTTTGTTTCAAATGCAACCGACAATGCCATTTTCGATGCGAATTACAAGTTGTTTGCAAAGGCAATTGCAAAGGCGCTTATTGAAACGGTGGGCGGACGATTCGACGAAACTCTTTACACACAATAATTAATCATAAATTTAAACCCCTTTTCATATCCTTTATTGGGACGAAAAGGGGTTATTTTTATGAAATTTTTAATTGTTACCAAAAAACAGATTATTACGGTGTTTGTCGCCGTACTTGCGCTCACGCTTACCGTGATTACATCATTTACCATTTTTGCAACGGTGGAACGCAAACTGCCTATTTACTGTGTCGAGCGCACAGACAAGAAAATCGCCATAAGTTTTGACGCGGCTTGGGGAAATGACGACACCGAAACACTTATTAAAATCTTAAAAGAATATGATGTTCCCGCAACATTTTTCGTGGTCGGCGCTTGGGTGGATAAATACCCTGAAAGTGTTAAGGCGCTCTCAAATGCAGGTTTTGATATTGAAAATCACTCGAACTCTCACCCTTATATGACAAAGATTTCAACCTCTAAAATCGAGGAGGAAATAAACGCCTGCAACCAAAAAATAAAGGCGATTACGGGCAAAACACCAACACTGTTCCGTCCGCCTTACGGTGACTATGACAACATAGTGGTAAGCTGTGCCGAAAAGTGCGGCACTACCGCAATTCAGTGGTCGGTTGACTCTCACGACTGGATGGATAACGCCACGGCACAAAGCATTGCGCAAAGGGTTATAAGCAAAACGCAGAACGGCTCGATAATTCTCTGCCACAACGACGCCGAACATACACCCGAAGCCCTGCCGACAATTTTAAAAACTCTTAAAGAGCAGGGGTACGAATTTGTGCTTATTCGTGACCTTATTTTGAAAGATAATTACAAAATCGACAACACCGGAAAACAGTGTAAAGCAGAATAAAATTAAAAGCACCCCTTACGGAATGCTTGACAAAATAAAATAATATGATATAATATGAGTGAAATAAGGCATACCGTATAGACGGTTAGCCTACTGTTTTAACGAATAACCGCAAAACTTTGGTAGGGTTGGGCGGTTATTTTTTTATGCTTATTATGTAACCTGTGGCTACAACAAGGACTAACACTATTAAATAGCAATACTCCATAGCATCACCCCCTTAAATTAAGAGGGCAAATGCCCTCTTTTTTAAGTGAGGGCTAACCGCCTACCGTTTAGGTACACCTTATTCCGTAGGATATTTTAACATATTGTGACATTGTTTTCAATGGTTTTTTGCCACAACGACGCCGAACATACACCCGAAGCCCTGCCGACAATTTTAAAAACCCTTAAAGAGCAGGGGTACGAATTTGTGCTTATTCGTGACCTTATTTTGAAAGATAATTACAAAATCGACAACACCGGAAAACAGTGTAAAGTGAAATAAAAATACACTTATTTCAAAACAAAGTTATAATATTAAAACAAATCATTTCTCATTAACTTCGCAATTTGATATAGCATAATTCAGCAAAATATTTATCAACTCGTTTCGAGACCTGTTTGTTTTAACAGAAAGATTGTCAAGATTTCTAACAGTTTCATCTTTTATTCTTATTGAAAATGTTTTATAGCCGTCTTCACCTTTTAATGTTTTCTTATTAATAACAAG
>JAZLFY010000193.1:0-4970 GCA_045616025.1 Acutalibacteraceae bacterium
GTGCAGAATTTCTATGATACCGACTTAAAGAACAAAACAATAAAACTTGATACGGCACTTTCGCCCCAACAAAATGCGGCAAAGTATTTTAAGGAATACAAAAAGGCGTGCGGCGCCCGTCAATCGCTTTTTGACCTTATAGAAAGTGATAATGCCGAAATTGAATATCTTAAAACCGTGGCAGACAATTTAAGCAGAGCCGAAAACCTGACCGACATAAACGAAATAAGGACGGAACTGATTAACGCCGGACTTATTAAACAGAAAAAGCAGACCGCACGCAAAAAGAAACCAACCTTTACGGGACTTAAATTCAAGTCACAAGAGGGGTTTGACATATTTGTCGGCAAAAACAACATTCAAAACGATTATGTCACCACGGTTATCGGCAAAAAGGGTGACATTTGGCTTCACACAAAAAACATACACGGCTCACATGTTGTTATAAAGTGTGAGGGTAACCCCTGCAGCGAAGAAACCCTGCTTTTTGCCGCAAGACTTGCCGCAAAATATTCTGCGGCGGCGCACTCGTCCTCTGTGCCGGTTGATTATACTGACATTAAAAATGTTAAAAAACCGTCGGGCGCAAAACCGGGGTTTGTAATTTATACTACCAACAAAACATTATTTGTAAAACCTATGGAGGATGTTTGAAAGACAAGTCTTTGAAACATCAAATTATAACCGCCGTTTTTCTTGCCACTTACGGGGCAACCGAAAAACATGGCATTTTATGACCATTCCTTTCATTGGTCATTTGTGCCTTGTAAAATAATTAAAGGAATGGTCAAAAAATGAAGTTAGGAATTTCAAGTTCGTGCTTTTATCCACTTTTAACCGAAGATGCTTTTTTAAAGGTGGCTTCCTACGGCACGCAGACAAGCGAAATATTCTTTAATGCCCTTTGCGAATTATCACCCGAATTTGTCGACAAATTAAAGGATATTCAAAAAGAATATAATCAACATGTCACTTCGGTACACCCTACCATGTCACTTGCCGAAAGTTTTATGATTTTTTCGTCTTATGAAAGACGATACACCGAGGCAATGGACCAGTACAAGCGGTACAGCGAAATTGTTTGTGAACTCGGCGGAAAGTATATAATAATGCACGGCGGAAAACCGAATAATGTTATTGACAACCGTCAGTATTACGAAAAATTCGCAAAGGTTGCCGAGGCGGTAAAAGAAAACGGCGCGGTACTTTTGCAGGAAAATGTTGTTAAATTCCGTGCAGGCAATTTGCAGGTTTTATGCGATATGGCAGACTATTTAGGCGAGGATGCCGCCTTTTGTCTTGATATAAAACAGAGTATAAGGGGCGGTTATTCGGCATTTGATGTGCTTGATAAAATAGGACAGTATGTAAAGCACATCCACATAAGCGACAGTACAGACAAATACGACTGCCTTTTACCCCTTAACGGCAATTTTGATTTTCCCCTCTTTTTTGAAAAGGCAAAGCAAAAAGGGTTTGACGGCAGTGCAATTATTGAGGTTTACGAAACTGCATTTTCAAAGGAAAGACAACTTTTTGAAAGTTACGAAAAATTAAAGAAAAAAATATTTTAAATTTTGCTTGACAACAGATAAATGTTATGTTATACTCTTTCTTGCCGTCGAAAAGTCGGCAGAAAAAAGTCGGTGCTGATTGCGGTGAGGGTCCACCTGTTCCCATACCGAACACAGAAGTTAAGCTCACTTGCGCTGAAAATACTTGGCGGGCAGCTGCCCGGGAAGATAAGTAGGTGCCGACACAAAAATCCCAAGGTTTTTCCTTGGGACTTTTTTTGTCTTATTTTTTTATTTACAAATATATATTTACTTGTTATAATATATATCCACACCGAAATAAAGGAGGGGCGACAATGAAATATACGGTAAATTTCTCTGCGCTTTCAAGCACTTTCCCCGTGCCTACCGAAGTTGCGGACAAGTATTTAAAACTTGCAAGCGAAAGTCAGTTAAAAGTGTTGCTTTTTGTTATGCGCAATTTATCCGATACTGTCGATAATGAAAAAATCGCCTCCGCTTTGGGTATTTCGGTAAACGACACCGTAGATGCGCTTGAATTTTGGGCGCAGGCAGGTATTATGACGGGCGAAAAGGCAACCGATAAACCCCGTGAGATTGTAATTAAAAAAGAAAAACCCACACCCGAAGATGTAACAAGACGGGGACTTGAGGACGAAAAACTTAAATTCTTACTTCGTGAGGCGCAACTGAAATTCGGCAGAAACCTGAACCGTAACGAAAGCAGTTTGCTTGTTTCCCTTTATGACGATGACGGTATGGATGTTCCGGTAATACTTATGCTTTTGCAGTATTGCCAAAGTCAAAACAAATGCAACTATTCAAATATCCGCAGGGTTGCTCTTTCCTGGCTTAAAGCCGATGTTACTAGTGTTGCCGATGCCGAAAAAATTATTGCAAAAACGGCAAAAGCCGACCTTGCGTGGAGTGTTGTTTTAAAGGCGTTCGGGCTTGAAAAAAGAAGACCGAGCGAAAAAGAAAAAGCCACCGCCGATATGTGGATAAACGAATGGGGCATAAGCGAAGAACTGCTTAAAGCCGCCTATGATGCCGGTGTTGACAGTAAATCGAAATTCGATTTTTCATACACCGCCGCAATAATAAAACGGTGGCACGAAAAGGGTGTTAAATCGGTTGACGATATAGAAAAGACGGCACCCAAAAAGCAAAAAGCCAAAAAGAACGATTACGGCACATTTGATATTGAACTTTTTGAAAAGATGTTAGACGAAGATTAAAAAAGGAGGGAACAACTTGACAAGAGAAGATAGTTTCAGAATTGCTTTTTCAAACAAAAAAGAAACCCTAAACCGCAGACAAGCGGAGTATGATAATGCTTTATCAACCCTTGAAAACGAAAATAAGGACTACCGGAACTTGCTTATAAAACTTTCGAATGCGGCAAGTGAACTTTGTCAGTGTGTTTTCTCGGGCGATACAAAGAAAGCCGAAAAAATTAAGGCGGATATGAAAAAACTTTCAAACGAAAAACAAAAACTCATTACCGCCGCAGGCATTAAAAATGTATCCTTTGACTGTGAAAAATGCAAAGACACCGGCTATGTTTCGGGTAAGGTTTGCGACTGCATAAAGGCGGCGGCAAAGGAACTGTATTTGTCGGAACTTTCAAAGGAAATTCCCCTTTCCTTAAACACCTTTGATAATTTTTCACTTAAATATTATACCGACGAAAAGACAAGAAAGCGTATGTCAGGAATTTTTGACCTTGCAAAAGAATATGCCGAAAACTTTAATCCGCAAAAGAGCGAAAATCTGCTTTTTATGGGCGGTACGGGACTTGGCAAAACACACCTTTCGGTCGCCATTGTCGGCGAACTGATAAAGGGCGGCTTTTCGGTGGTTTACGGCTCGGCTTATAACCTCTTTTCCAAAATGGAAAGCGAACATTTTGAAAGCCACATTAACGACAGTTACGATGCGGCAATAGATGCCGATTTGCTTGTAATTGATGATTTGGGTGCGGAATTTGTTTCTCCCTTTATACAGACATTACTTTATAACATCATAAACACCCGACTTTTATCGAACAAACCCACCTTAATAAACACCAACCTTACCATTTCCGAAATTAACGACCGATACACTCCCCGTGTAGCTTCACGGCTTGTCGGCAATTATACGGCAAAATCATTTTTGGGAACAGATGTAAGACAGATTAAAAAAACCGAAAATCGGTAAAACATCTTGAAAAACCGATTTTTATGTGGTATAATTTAAAAGTTATAAAATTTATATATTTTGAAAGGACTTATAACTATGGACATCAAAGAATTAGCAATGCAAAAACACGCCGAGTGGAAGGGCAAAATTGAAATCAAACCCCGTACCACTGCCGGCTCGAAAGAGGCACTCTCTATTGCATACACCCCCGGTGTTGCACAACCCTGCCTCGCAATTCAGGAAAACCCCGACCTTTCCTACGAACTTACAAGGCGTTGGAACACCGTTGCCGTTGTAACCGACGGTACCGCCGTTTTGGGACTTGGCGATATCGGCCCCGAAGCAGGTATGCCGGTTATGGAAGGCAAAGCACTTCTCTTTAAGGAATTCGGCGATATTGATGCTATTCCGCTTTGTGTTCGTTCAAAGGAAGTTGACGATATAGTTAAAACGGTTGAACTTCTTGCCGGTTCTTTCGGCGGTGTTAACCTTGAAGATATTTCTGCTCCCCGTTGTTTTGAAATCGAGCGCCGTCTTAAAAAGGTTTGCGATATCCCGATTTTCCACGACGACCAGCACGGTACCGCCGTTGTATGTCTTGCCGCAATGATTAATGCACTTAAAGTTGCAGGCAAGAAAATTGACGAAATCCGCGTTGTTACAAGCGGCGCAGGTGCGGCAGGTATTGCAATTATCCGTCTTCTTATTTCAATGGGACTTAAAGATGTTGTTATGTGTGACCGTAAGGGCGCAATTTACAAGGGCCGTGAAGGTCTTAACAGCGAAAAGGAAGAAATTGCCGAAATTACAAATCAGCAGATGCGCAAAGGCTCTCTTGCAGATGTACTTAAAGGTGCCGATGTATTTATCGGTGTTTCGGCTCCGGGTTGCGTAACAAAAGAAATGGTTAAGTCTATGGCTGACAACCCGATTTTGTTCCCGATGGCTAACCCCACCCCCGAAATTATGCCCGACGAAGCACTTGAAGCAGGTGCAGCGGTTGTCGGTACCGGCAGAAGCGACTTCCCGAACCAGATTAACAATGTTCTTGCATTCCCCGGTATTTTCCGCGGTGCTTTGGATGTTCGTGCAAGCGACATCAACGACGATATGAAGATTGCCGCCGCAAAAGCGATTGCTTCACTTGTAAGCGAAGAAGAACTTTCGGCAGAATATATTATTCCCGCTCCGTTTGACGAGCGCGTTCGTGATACCGTTGCAAATGCGGTTGCAGAAGCCGCCCGTAAATCCGGT
>JAZLFY010000194.1:0-1093 GCA_045616025.1 Acutalibacteraceae bacterium
AAATTATCAATGATGTTATAACATCTGTTTCGTATTTTGGCGGATGTAACGGTAATTTGCAGGGAATATCAAAACTTGTTTGCGGACAAAAGGTTGACGATGTAATTGAAAAATTAGAGGGGATAAGATGTGGCTTTAAAAACACATCCTGCCCCGACCAATTAGCGCGCGCTTTAAAAGAATATAAAGAAAAGCAGGTGAAAATCGGTGCGAATTGATGAAGATATAAAAATTGCAGGCGATAAACCGTCACAGTCTTTAAAAAATGATATGTTGGGCGGCGAGATTGAACTTGACAACACCGAAAACATTGAAAAAGTAAAAATAATCGGTCAAAAGGTTGCAGAGCAGTTTTTGCTTGATACCAACATTACCGATGACGAAAATTTCAATAATGTTGATTTGCTTCTTCAAAGACGGGTTTTGTTATCCTTTGCCGTAACGGTGGGCTTTGAAACCTATTTTTCGCATAAAGGACTTTCGGATGTTGCCAAGAAAAGTTTTCTTGATACACTTAAAGCCGACAGCGAGGAGGTTTACCGTACCTCGTCGGATACGGGCGCGTTCTCATTTTATTATCTTGCTTACCGTAGAGGTGACGATACCGAGCGCAGAATTGGGCAGACCTTTGCAATGCTATGTTCACACGATGGCGACCCGATTTTTCAGGAACTCGGTGAAACGCTTTACTGCTGGTTTTTGTCGGTAGTTAAAAGAATTATCAACGAAAATAATTAAATCATAAATTATCCCCTTAAAGCATAAGTTGTTTTAAGGGGAGATTTTTTATGCCAACAATTTATTTAAGTCCGTCAACACAGGAATTTAATCCGTATGTAATCGGTGGTAACGAAGAATACTATATGAATTTAATCGCCGATGCTATGGAGCCGTATTTAACCGCATCGGGTATTCGGTATGTAAGAAACACACCAGAAATGACCGCCGCTTCGTCAATACGGGCATCAAATTCGGGTAATTACGATTTTCATTTAGCACTTCACTCCAATGCAACCGCAAACGGAGAAGGTAAGGTACGGGGAAGCGAGGTTTACTATTACCCCACAAGTACAAACGGTAAACGCGCGGCGGA
>JAZLFY010000195.1:0-4455 GCA_045616025.1 Acutalibacteraceae bacterium
TTGGGAATTAACATTGATGAGCGCTTCGGGAGGGGAAAGACCCAACTGCAACTGGTTTTTAATAATTGTTTTGGAAATGGTCATAAACAGCGCCGCACCGACACCTTTACCCGAAACATCGGCAATAACAACGCCTACATGGGTTTTGTCTATGATAAAGTAATCGTAAAAGTCGCCGCCAACCTCTTTTGCAGGGTGGTAAACGGCTTTAAGTTCAATATCCTTGTGGTCGGGGAAAGCAGGGAAGATGCAGGGAAGCATACTTGTCTGAATTTTGGTGGCAAGGTCAAGTTCGGTTTCAATTCGGGAGGTTTTCTTGGCATTGTCGGCTTCCATTTCTATCATATCTTTACCCCTGCCCGATACATAACGGCAACTGACCGATAAGGCAAAGAAAACGGCGCAACGGGGAATAAAATCGTTAAGAAGCAAACTCTTTATGTAATCCATTTGGTCGAAATCAACCATATCAAGCACCTTGCGAAGCCGTATAACATCGGTGGTTATAATGTTAACCCCTGCAGGAAGATTAACCATATTAAGGTTCATAACACCTACAAAGCCGTTGCTTATTTCTGCCAAAAGGAAAATTCCTGCGGTAAGAAAAGCAACATTTCTTGTGTATTTTTGGTCAAAATAACGGGTGCTTATTACCATAGGGAATACCATAACAAGTGTTACATTATGCCCGAGTGTTGAAGCAAGAACGGAGCAGACAATAATAAGGTCGACCATAAGTGACCATTTAAGCCACTTTTTTGTTCCGACATAAATGGTGTTAAGAATTGTTGCAGGAAGCATAATGATAAATGCAACCAAGGTTGACCAGCGCATAACACCCTTGTCAACCGTGAAAATGTCGAATTCGTTAAGCAGCATACAAACAATTAAAACACCGATAACGATAAGCATTGTCGTACCGACCATAACATTTGCGGTAATTTCGTTTGCAAGCGAACAGTTACCGCCGGCGGTTGCTTCGTCAACCGCTTTTTTCATTCTTTCTCTTGCAGATTTTGAAGTAGGCATAATAAAATCCTCCTTTATTTTTTAATTATACACACGAACACCCAATATATCAAGATAAATTTCTTGACTATATTTGCTGACGGTGGTAAACTTAAAAACGGTGATTTTTTATGAATTTAAGTTTTGAACAAATTGAAAATCTTGCTTTCGGTTATGCCGAAAAAAAGCAAAAACACGGCGGTCTGCACTTTTACCACTGCACCGAAAGTCAGATTGAAAAATGGTGTTCCTACGGTGAAAAATTAGGCAGCCGTGCAAAGTCATCAACCGGTATTATGATTGATTTTCATACGAATTCCGACTTTGTTGCTTTTACCCTTTCGGGCGGTAATTTTGAAATTAAAATTAACGGTCTGCTCACCTTGAAAAAGGTAATTAAAGGGGAGACGCCCGAAACCGTAAAAGTAGAACTTAAAAAGGGTGAAAACCGTGTAACACTTGTTTTCCCAAGCCATACCGAAGGTGTAATTCACGCCCTTTCGTTAGCCGACGGGGCAGAATTTAAACCCCATAAATACAGCCGCAAATTCCTATTTTTAGGTGATTCGATAACACAGGGGCATAAAACAATTTTTGACTCCGGCTCTTATGCGCACAGGGTAAGTGACTTTTTTGATGCCGAGCGCTTTATAAACGGTGTCGGCGGAACATTTTTCACATCCGATGTTTTTGAAAAAACCGCTTTTGAGCCCGATGTTGTCTTTATCGCTTTCGGTACAAACGATTTTAATAAGTTAAAATCTCTTGAAAACATAAAAGAAAATACACGCTCGTTTATAAGTCAGGTAAAAGATGCCTTTCCGAGCAAACAGATTTTCGGCATAATTCCACCATGGCGGTGGGATGACGATGTTATAAAACCTGTCGGCACTTTCCCTGATTTCAGAGAAATTTTAAAGGGAATATATGACGAATTCGGTATTCATACATTTAACGCATTTGATTTAATACCCCACTTTGAAGAGTGCTATTTTGACCATATGCACCCAAACGATATAGGTTATTCCTACTACGCCCAAAACTTAATCACCGAACTTAAAAATTACATAAAATAAAAAATGCAGTTGCTTTTGCAACTGCATTTTTACTTGTAAAAATCTATTTTGCATAATAAACTTTTTCGTCAAGCATATTATTTCTTGAAGCAATAACCGTGGTAATTACCGAATCGCCCGTGCAGTTGACGGTGCAAAGTATTGCACTTGCAAGCGGATAATTATTTTTGTGGAAAAAATATGCTCAATGCGCACCGTAACATCTGCATCTTCGGGCGCAGACGAGGCAAGAACAGAAATAATTTCTTCACATTTAATTTCCGTTTTAAGGGCTTCTTTTTTTGCTTCGCCGTGTTCGGTAAGTGTGTTAATGATAAAATTCACCGCATCGGACAAAGCGGTTGTTTTAAAGGTTTCGGTTTTGAAAAACATCATATTCCCTCAAAATTAAGATGCTTTTATTATACTATTCTTTTTTGGCATATTCAATAGTGAAAACAATTATCTTGACACATTTTTTGCTAAATGATATATTGAATTTGTTAAAGTCTTTTCCATATATTTTGAGGTGGATTAGCGTGAGAATTCACGCTGAAAATAAAAAGACGCCTGTTTCTCGCCGTTTGCACGGCAACCGAAACAGATGCGAAATAATCACCGTTCCGGTGAATTTTCATCGCATTTTGTGTCTTTAAGAAAGAAATGGTGATTATTATGCACTATTATGACCCGATGTTCTATATTTGTTCTTCGGCTATGCCTTTTGGCATAAGAATTGAAGCAACACTTAAATATAAAACAGAAAAATCTGCACTTCAATATGCCGTCAATACCGCCATTAAAAGATACCCGTATTTTTCGGTTAAAATTGTAAAAGAAGGCAATGATTTAATAACCGTACCAAACGACCTGCCGATTAAGGTGTTCGAGGGTGATTTGCCCTACCCGTTGGCAAGTAAAGAGGTTAACGGTCATATTCTTGCACTCTCTTTTTGCGGTAACAAAATAAATTTTCATACAACCCATGTTATAACCGATGGCGCGGGCTTTACTCCCTTTGTTAAGAGTGTACTGTACTATTATTTGTGCAAACTTTTAAATACCGAACTTCCGCATACGGGAATTCGTCTTGCGGGCGATGAACTGTTTGAGGACGAAGCGGGCAACCCATACCCGGAAGAAGAAATGAAGTGCGCAAAAGAGTTTTTTAAAGTGCCCGAAAAAGAGTATTTTCGTATTGAAAACGGCGGCTTTGTAAACGATAATATCCGCACTTCATATAATTTCAGTGTAAATCAGGCGGATGTTCTTAAATTCAGTCACGAAAACGATGCAAGTCCCTGCGCACTGTTTTCCGCACTTATGTCCGAAGCGATAAGGGATGTTCACCCAAATGAAAAAAAGGATATTGTAAGTGCAATATCTTTTAATTTAAGACCGGGACTTAAAAACAAAAACAGTTACAGAATGCTTTGCAGTGCTATTTTTGTACGCTATCCGTATCGGTTGCATAATCTTGATATTTCCAAAATCTGCACCTGTACAAGGGGTGCGGTAACACTGCAAAGTCAACCTGAAAATGTAATTTATTATGCAAAGCAGACAAAAGAACGGCTTGAAAATCTGCTTAAACTTCCCGACATACAGTCAAAAAGGGATGCACTATCCAAAGCCGCTTTGCAAGATTCGGTAAACAATACTTTTTCCGTAAGTTATGTAGGTCAGGTTGATTACGGCTCTGTGACCGAACATCTTGAAGGAATGCATTATTATACCGACGGTTCGACATATAAAACGCTTTTTATTGAAATTGCGTCATTCGGTGACAGATTTTATATTTCACTCTTGCAGGGTTTTTCTTCCGACCGATATTATAAATCGCTTTTAAACCGCTTGTCGATTAACAAAATTGCATATAAAAAAGAGGGTGAAGTGCCGCTTAACACCCCCGAAATTGAACTGCCGTACTGAAATATGCACTTTTTTGCATTTTTCTGCAATTTTTTGAAAAAAATTATTGACAAATAAATAATGATATGATATTATTCAAAAAAATAAAATATTTCGTTTCAAACTTATTATATAATATATTAAAGGCTGTGACGAAGACGGTCTGTAATGATGTTTTCAGAGAACCGACGGTTGCTGTGAGTCGGTAGCGGATTTACAAAGACCCATCACTTCCGAGCCGAAGGTCCGAGCGGCTTTTCCCGTTAGGCGCCTTCCGTGATTGCTGCGTTAATTTGCATAGGAATTATTTGATTCCGAGGAGTGGCGGTTTTATTAACCGCAATTTGAGTGGTACCGCGAGTAATTATTACCCGTCTCAATATATTTTGAGGCGGGTATTCTGTTTTTAAATTTTATTTCAGAAGGTGAAAATGTGGCAAACGTTTCAAACGAAAAATTAAACGAAGTTGCTCTTCGTATA
>JAZLFY010000196.1:0-1565 GCA_045616025.1 Acutalibacteraceae bacterium
TGTGATATTTATTTTTATCTTGAAAAATATAGATATATATGGTATTATAAATTATATATATTTTCTTGGAGGAGAATATGAATAATATATTAAATTATCTTGAAAAAACCGCAGAAAAATTTCCCGATAAAACTGCGGTGGCTCTTGACGAAAACAAGTACACATTTTGTGAACTTGTAAATCTGTCAAAAAGGATAGGATACACCGTTAAAAAGCGTGGGCTTAAAAATCACGCTATCGGCGTTATTGCCGACAGAGGTATTGAAACGCTCGCCTTTTTTATGGGCGCTGTTTACAGCGGAAACTTTTATGTTCCGATTGACCCGACAATGCCGAAAGAAAAAAAGACGGCAATTATAAGTGATGCCGATATTTCGGTAATGCTTGGAATAAAAGAAAACAAGAAACTTTTTGAAGAACTCCAAATTGACGGAGAATATTTGTCTCTTGAAGATATAGGAGACGGCAGTTGTGATATTCCCGAAACCGTAGACGGCGCACCGCTTTATATGGTTTATACTTCCGGCTCGACAGGAAAGCCGAAAGGTGTTCTTAAAAGCCACACGGCAGAAATCAGTTACATTGATGCATATTGTGAAACCTTTGATTTTTCAAGCGACGAAATAATCGGTAACCAAACACCCTTTTATTTTGATGCTTCTGGAAAAGATATTTATATGATGGTAAAACTCGGTTGCACAATCGAAATAATACCTACAATGCTTTTCTCTTTTCCGCCGCAACTTATGGAGTTTTTAAATGCAAAAAAAATCACCTTTGTTTCGTGGGTACCGACGGCACTTTCGCTTGTTGCACAAATGAATCCGTTTTCGGTTATCAAACCGCAAACACTTAAAAAGGTATTCTTTGTCGGTGAAGTAATGCCGATGAAACATCTTAACAAATGGCGCGAAGCGCTTCCCCATATACAGTATGTAAATCTTTACGGACAGTCGGAAATTGCGGGAATTTGCTGCTACTACGAAGTAAAGGGCGAATTTGAAAACACTGCCGTTCTTCCTATGGGACTTCCCCTTAAAAATTGCAAGATTTACCTGCTTGATAACGAAAACATCATAACTAAGCCGGATAAAATCGGTGAAATGTATTTGGTAAGCGATGCGCTTGCCACCGAATATTACGGTGACAAAGAAAAAACCGATGCCTGCTTTACCTACCGTGATTTCGGCGAAGGCCCCGTCAGATGCTTTAAAACGGGTGACCTTGCACAGTACGATAAAGACGGCAACTTGATTTTTGCATCAAGAACGGACTTTCAGATTAAACATATGGGACAGCGCATTGAACTTGGCGAAATTGAAGCAATTGCCGGCTCGTTAAACGAAATCGGAAGATGTTGCTGCCTTTACAATTCAGACAAGAAAAAGATCGTTCTTTTCTGTGAACTGTCCGACGGTGTAACAATGGAAGGCAGAGAAATTCAAAGCATTTTAAGGGACAAACTTTCAAGTTATATGGTACCCGGTAAGGTAAATATTATGGAAAATTTACCCCTTAATGCAAACGGAAAAATTGACCGCCAAAAATTAAAAAGTTTATTATAA
>JAZLFY010000197.1:0-4059 GCA_045616025.1 Acutalibacteraceae bacterium
AAAAGAAACAGATTTTAAGCGAAAAACAGTATAACGAAATGCGTGAAAAGTACGAAAACGACTTTGAAGCAGGTATGGGCGCAGAGGCGATTAAGAAATTACTTTCCGAAATCGACCTTGAAAAAGAATGCAACGAAATTCGTGAAGAATTGGAAGGCGCCGCAACACCCAAGCGTGTTAAACTTTTAAAACGCCTTGAAGTGCTTGAAGCATTCCGTCAGTCGGGCAACCGTCCCGAATGGATGATTCTTGATGTAATTCCGGTAATTCCGCCCGATTTGCGTCCTATGGTACAGCTTGACGGCGGCAGATTTGCCACAAGTGACCTCAACGGCCTTTACCGTAGGGTTATTAACCGTAATAACCGTCTAAAAAGACTTCTTGAACTCGGCGCACCGGATATTATTATCCGTAACGAAAAGCGTATGCTTCAGGAAGCGGTTGACGCACTTATTGATAACGGCAGACGCGGTAAGCCCGTAACCGGACCTAATAACCGTGCGCTTAAATCTCTTTCTGATATGCTTAAAGGTAAGCAGGGCCGTTTCCGTCAAAACCTTCTCGGTAAGCGTGTTGACTATTCCGGCCGTTCGGTTATCGTTGTAGGCCCTGAACTTAAAATGTATCAGTGCGGCGTTCCGAAAGAAATGGCACTTGAACTCTTTAAGCCGTTTGTTATGAAGCGTCTTGTTGAAACCAAATCGGTTACCAACATTAAGACCGCAAGAAAGATGGTTGAGCGTGCTTCTACCGAAGTTTGGGATGCACTTGAACTTGTTATTAAAGAACATCCCGTTCTTTTAAACCGTGCGCCTACACTTCACCGTCTTGGTATTCAGGCATTTGAGCCGGTACTTGTTGAGGGTAAAGCACTTAAACTCCATCCGCTTGTTTGTACGGCATACAACGCCGACTTCGACGGCGACCAGATGGCTATTCATATTCCGCTTTCTTCCGAAGCGCAGGCAGAGGCGCGTTTCCTTATGCTTGCCGCAAACAACCTGCTTAAACCGTCCGACGGTAAGCCCGTTGCCGTTCCTACACAGGATATGGTACTCGGCTCCTACTATCTGACACTTGTTAAATCGGAAGAAATCGGCGCAAATAAGGTGTTCAGAGATAAGAACGAAGCCATTATGGCTTATAATGACGGCATTGTAGGACTTCATGCTCCTATCCGTGTGCGTGTAACCGACGGCAAGAAAAATGCACTTATTTGGTGCACCGTAGGCTTCCTTATCTTCAATGAGTCTATTCCGCAGGATTTGGGCTTTGTTGACCGTAGCGATAAGGCAAGAAAGTTTGACCTTGAATGGACATTTTCCGTTAAAGACCCGAACACCACCGAAATTACAAGCAACGACCAGATTATACAGAATAAGGTCGGCAAAAAGCAACTCGGTAAAATTATTGAAAGATGTATTGACCTTTACGGTACAAGCAAATCTTCAATAGTTCTCGATAACATCAAGGCAACCGGCTTTAAATATTCAACCAAGGGCGCAATTACCGTTGCGGTTATTGATGCCGTTATTCCTGAGGCGAAGAGAGAAATTATCTCCGCCGCCGAAGAAGAAATTGACCAAATCGGTAAGTATTACAGACGCGGTATTATCAGCAACGAAGAAAGAAGCCGTCAGGTTATCGAAATATGGAATCAGGCAACCGAAGATGTTGCCGATGCCCTTAAAGGCAACCTTGACGAATTCAACCCGATATTTATGATGGCGGACTCCGGTGCCCGTGGCTCGATGAGTCAGATAAGACAGCTTGCAGGTATGCGCGGACTTATCGCAAATACCGCAGGTAAGGTTATCGAAGTTCCTATCCGTGCTAACTACCGTGAAGGACTTAACGTACTTGAATACTTCATTTCTTCCCGTGGTGCGCGTAAAGGTCTTGCCGATACCGCACTCCGTACCGCCGACTCGGGTTATCTTACCCGTCGTCTTGTTGATGTTTCGCAGGATGTTATTGTCCGTGAAACCGACTGCGGTACCGAAGACGGACTCTGGATTTCCGACATTAAGGACGGAAACCATGTTCTTGAAACACTTGAAGAGCGTCTTGTCGGCAGATTCTTGCTTAATCCTTTTGTTGACGAAAAGACGGGCGAAGTTATCTGTAACAATGACCATATGATGACCAAAGAAGATGCAAAGCGCATTGTTGATACAGGTGTAGAAAAGATTCAAATCCGTTCAATTCTTACCTGCCACAGTCATCACGGCGTATGTCAGAAGTGTTACGGAAGCAACCTTGCAACCAATAAACCCGTTACCACGGGCGAAGCGGTCGGCATTGTTGCGGCACAGTCCATCGGCGAACCCGGTACACAGCTTACAATGCGTACCTTCCATACCGGCGGTATCGCATCTACCGAAGATATCACACAAGGTCTTCCCCGTGTTGAAGAACTTTTCGAAGCAAGAACTCCCAAACACAGCGGTATTATCGCCAAGGTAGGCGGCACCGTCCGTGTTGCGGAAGAAAAGCGCAGCAATGTCGTTTATATCCAGAGTGAAAACGAAGAAAAGGTCGAAAAGGTCAGCATTCCTTACGGCGCTCGTTTGCTCGTACAAACAGGCGACACAGTCGAGCCGGGCGATATGCTTGTTCCGGGTGCTAAACCGCCGCAGGATATTCTTGAAGCACAGGGACCGGAAGCAGTTCAGGAATATATCATTGCAGAAATTCAGAACGCTTACCGTACTCAGGGTGTTGACATTAACGATAAACACATTGAAATTATCGTTCGTCAAATGATGAGAAAACTCAGAATAACCGATGCCGGTTCTACCGACCTTTTGCAGAACGCAAGTTATGAATATAAAGAAATTGCGGATGCAAATGCCGAGGTACAAAAGCGCATTGATGCAGGTGAAGAAGGTCTTACCAAAGCCACCTACGAAGCAACGCTTCTCGGTATCACCAAGGCATCTCTTGCCACCGAATCGTTTATGTCTGCGGCTTCCTTCCAGGAAACCACCCGTGTTCTTACCGAAGCCGCTATTCGCGGTAAGGAAGACTCGCTCTTCGGTCTTAAAGAAAATGTTATTATCGGTCAACTTATTCCTGCCGGTACGGGTATGAAAGTGCCCGAAATAAATCCGGTTGAAGAAGAAACCGTTACCGACGAAGCTGGCGAATAAAAATCATAAAAACAGAAGCCCTTTTGGGCTTCGGTTTTTGGGCGCTTAAAAAAGGAGATTTTTTATGGTTAAACATATTATTTTGTGGAAACTTAAAGAAGACTTAAACGAAATTGAAAAAGCAGGAATTAAAAACGGAATTAAAAGAGGGCTTGAGGGTTTAGCAGGCAAAATTGACGGACTTGTTGACATAAAAGTTATTATAAATCCGCTTCCTTCTTCCAATGCTGATTTGATGCTTGACAGTACCTTTACCGGCTATAATGCACTTAAAGGTTATTCGGTTAACCCTTTGCATGTTGATGTTGCCGATAAAAAGGTTCGTCCCTATACGGCAGAGAGAAATTGTATAGATTTTGAAATATGATTTTTTAACTTAAAAAAAAACAAGAAATAATTGATTTTATAACTTGACAAGCTATATATAAAGTTGTATAATACATATCACATTTAAATTATATGTTGTTTAAAAAAGGAGAAACATTATGGTAGACAATATTGTAATTTTTACGTTTGCAGGTGCCGTTGCGGCACTTCTTTTTGCTTTTATATCGGCAAAAAAAGTGCTTAAAGCACCCGAGGGAACACCTCTTATGCAGAAAATTTCCGCCTCAATTAAGCAGGGCGCAAAAGCATACCTTAAAAGACAGTATACGGTAGTATCGGTCTTTTTTGCGGTAATGTTTGTCGTTCTCTGCCTTATGGCGTACTTTAAACTGCTTACTTGGTATGTTCCTTTCGCATTTTTAACCGGTGGATTTTTCTCAGGGCTTTCCGGATTTATCGGTATGACCATTGCCACCTCGTCCAATGCCCGTACGGCAAATGCCTGCATCAGCGGACTTAATAAAGGGTTGCGCGTTGCTTTCGGTGCCGGCTCGGTAATGGGCTTTACGGTTGTAGGTCT
>JAZLFY010000198.1:0-4139 GCA_045616025.1 Acutalibacteraceae bacterium
TTACTCCGTGAAATAAGCCGCAACACATGGGATAAGTATGATGTTATGACGGTTGGTGAAACCGGTCAGGTTACCGCCGATATGGCGCCCGATTTTGTTGCCGAAGATAATCACGAACTCAGTATGATTTTCCACTTCGAACTCGGCAAAAACAAGAAACTTGTTACACCCCGTATATATAAGGAGACACAAAAGCGGTGGGCAACACTTGCCGACCGTAACGGTTGGGAAGCGCAGTTCCTTTCAAACCACGATACACCCCGTCAGGTTTCCCGTTTCGGTAACGATACCACCTACCGTGTGGAGAGTGCCGAAATGCTTGCAACCCTTACCCACACCATGCCCGGCACACCCTTTGTTTATCAGGGTGAAGAAATCGGTATGACAAATGTTTATTTTGATTCTATTGACGACTATGACGAGCGTTATACCGTAGGTATGTACTATACCGCCGTTGAAGCCGGTGCAGACCCGGTTGAAACACTTAAAGAGCTTCAGCCGCACAGCCGTGACAATGTTCGTACCCCTTATCAGTGGGACGACAGTGAAAATGCCGGCTTTACAACAGGCAAACCGTGGATAAAGGTAAACCCCCGTTATAAAGAAATAAATCTTAAAGCCGACCTTAAAGCCGAAAACAGTATTTTTGAATACTACAAAAAGTTAATAGCAATGCGCAAAACTCACCCTGCCATGATAGACGGTAAACTTGAATTTTATATGCTTGAAGACGAAAAAATGGTAATCTACACCCGTTCGTGCGCAAGAGAAACATTGCTTGTCGTTATCAACTATTCAAACGATAATGTTAAAATCACCGTGCCAAAAGAACTTAAAGGCAAACGGTTCGAGCGTATTCTTTCAAACCGTGAAAAAACGGCACCCTCGCTTGATAACACCCGTGAAGATTGGCTTCCCTGGGAAACCGAAATATATAAACTGCTTTCATAAAGAGCAAAATATTAAAGTAACCGACACTCTTTATGTGCCGGTTGCTCTGCTTTAAGCAAGCGTTTATATGCTTTACAAAAAAATTCAAGTGGGTATAATATTAAATATTATGACATCTTCTTAAAGGAGAAAAGTTATGGGAAAGGTTGCACACTCAAAAGTAAACATCGGCAATGCTTCTTTTGAACTTATTATCAGGTCGGAATATTTAGGTACAAAATCAACATCTGAACCCCGGCTTCACTGTCACCCGACATATGAGGTGCATTGTATCGAAAAAGGAACAATAAAATACCGTTTTGATAACAGTCTTAAAGTGGTTTCGGGACCGGCGCTTATAATCTTTCCGCCCAAATTCTATCATAAGATTGAAAACGCTTCCGGTGACTGTGTTTACTATGCTTTTGAATTTTATACCTATATGAACGGTGTCGGAAATTCTTTCAGGAAATTTTCAAACTTGTTAAGCAATGTTATTTCTCCCGAGGTTTTAGAGGTAGAGTTTCAATCGGTTGACATTATAATTGATTATAAACCCTATCCCGAAGAATTGGAATTTGCTGTTTTTGCCCAAATGGGACAGATAATTCTTACAATGTTTAATGCGTTAATGAATAAATATCCGCAAAAAGAAATTGATATTTCGGCAAGAAAAAGTAATGTGCAAAAAGAACTTACGGTTGCGCAAATTATGTCTTATATGGAGAAAAACGCATTTCGTCCGCTGACGCTTTCGGATATTTCGAAAGAATTTAATTTTTCCGAAAGACAGATAGAGCGTATGTTTAACGAGGTTATGCACGACAGTTTCTTTTCCTTGCTTAATAAGTACCGTATCCGCATAGCAACCTTAAAGATTTCTCAGGGCGAAACTAATCTTTCAAAGGTGGCGGAAGAGTGCGGCTTTTCAAACTATGTAACCTTTTGGAACCGTTTTACCAAACTTAACGGTATGACTCCGTCAGAGTACCAAAAACGCAACAACAGAAACATATAAATTTTTTACCGATATGTAGATAAGACGCGGTCTTTAAAAAAAGGGGAGTTATTTATAAATATATGTTGAAATGATTTGCCTATTGGTATGAATTTCGCCTTGCGGACATTAATGTGCTTACAGCATAATATAAAACGGGATGTCGTGGGCGCCATCCCCTACAATCTTTGTCAATATATATTGGTATATTGTAGGGGACGGCTTCCACGCCGTCCCGAGTCGGTGATTACAATATATATTGTAGGGGACGGCTTCCACGCCGTACCGTTATAAATGCCGTCCGCAGGACACCGAACTTATTACCTATTACCTATTACTTATTACCTAAAAAAGCACCCCTCAGGGTGCTTTTTTTATTTCTTAATCTGAATTTCTTTTAAGGTATGTTCCTTATCCGTTCCGTTAACCGAAATTATTGCCGTAAGGTCGCCGTCCTTTATTTGCTTTGTTTCGTTTGCGGAAAGCATAGTTCCCAATTGATAATAAAGGTTATGACTTCCGTATGACGGATAAACCGTTTTATTAAATACCGTTTCTTTATCTGATTTAATGGTAAGTGTTACAAAATTTATTCTGTAATTCGATGTGATTGTTGCTTTGGATAAATCGGTTAAGGTTTTAATATCGGTTTTCGAGTCAAGGGAAAGTTCGACCGGTGTTTTTTTACCCTTTTCGTATTCGGGTATCGTTACCGGAACATAATCTTTTTCAAACAGGTTTGCAAAGGTGTTTATGCCGTTAACCTTGCAGGTGGTGTGGTAATCGGGCATGGTTGATACACGGGCGCCCTGTTCGTGGGTTAAAATGTAACTCTTTTCACCGTTGATACTGCCGTCCGAATTTCTGTAAACATAGGCATTTTCCGACGCAAGACGGGTGTGTCCGTCCGGACCTTTTACAACGGCGTCCCCAAGTTTTATTTTTGCGTATGCCTCATACATAACATTTTCGCCGTTCTTTTGGCAGGTTTCTTTGGTACTGTTTTTATTTTTGCTGTTTCTTGCAATTTCATATTTGCCGACGGCTACCATACCGTTTTCGCAAATCATACCGTCGGTTAATGTATAAGAGGGGCTTGCCGAAACCTTTTGAAGTGCCCAGAATATCGCATCTGCACAGTCGTTACCAATAAGTCCGCCCCAACCGGTTGCGGCAATATTCTTTTTGACCGAGCCGTCTTTATTAAGGTGATTTTGCATCTTTTCAAGCGAGCCGCACTTGTGGGTGTAGGGAATACCGAAATACCATTCGCCGTTTTTGTAATCCTGAACATGTCCGTTTGTACAGGTATCCTGGAAGTGCATATCCTTTACGGGACTCCAAGGAATTGTAACTTCCTTATACATATAATCGACAACTTCTTTACGAAGCGCGTATTCGTCATCATTTATCACAAATTCTTCAAGGTTTGAAAGGTCACGCTTTACACAGTCGCTTACGGGATATGTTTCGCACTCGTTGGCGAAAAAGTCGCCGTATTTTGCATTGTTGCCCGTAACATTTACATCACGGCAATTTGCATAAGAGGAAGAAATACTTTGTAAAATACTACCTGCAAACTGTGCCACACGCGCTTCGGTTTCGCCCTTTGTGTCAACCGAAAGTGTGCCGCCGAAACGGGATTTATCAATTATTACGGCATAGCCGCTGATGCCGCCTACATCTGCGCTGTCCGAATTTGCAAGAACCTTTATGTTTGTTCTTGACTCGGAAGATGTGGTGACGATAAGGTCGCCCGCAATACCGCCTATAAAGGTTTTGCCGTCGGTTGTAAGGTCGATATCACCGTCGGTATAACAACTGTCAACGGTGTCCTCCGCTTTGCCGACAAGAGCACCCACCATGGCGCCTTTTACCTTGCCGGTGAATTTACTGCCGTAAACCTTAACACCTTTAAGTTCGCTTTTGCAGATACCCGCAACGGTACCTGCCGCGCCCGAAAATCCGTCTGATAATTCAACAGTTACATTTTCAAAATTAAGGTTTTCAAGTTTGCCGTCAAGGGTTTTGAAAAAGCCGGCTGCCTTATCGTCCTTTTTCGCCTTTATTTTAAAGTTGCTTATGGTGTAGTTAAATATACCGCCCCATACGCCCGAAAGACTGCCCGAAAAGTCAAAGGGTTTCCACTCTTTGCCCCCAAGGTCAATGTTTGCGCCAATTTTGTAGTCGCCGTCCTTTTTTTTAGCAAGCG
>JAZLFY010000199.1:0-2816 GCA_045616025.1 Acutalibacteraceae bacterium
TCTTTACGGTGTTCTTTTTTATTATTATCGAAGATAACGGGGAATCGAAAAGGGCGGTTTCGTTTACGAAATGCCAAACTTCCGGTGGACGTTTGGCAAGCCCGTGAATGTGAAATTGTCCTTCGGACAGTGAAATGCGCTGCGGCGCGTATTGATTTATTTCATTTTACATTGCAAAGCAATATTTCACAATTTCGTCAGAAATTATTTCACATTTGCCCAAAGGCAAATATTTCACTTTCAAATTAAAAACGCTATCTTATGATAGCGTTTAATTTTTTGTTTTCACCCAATCTTTTTTCTCCTTAATTCCCGTAGTTTTCTGTAAAAGGTGGCTTCGCTTATATTACAGTATTCTTTAATATCATAAACCGTAATTTTGCCGTTTTCCCATTGCTTTACAAGTTTTGGGAAATTTTCGGGAACAATAATTTCTGGTCTGCCGAACTTTACACCGCGTTTTTTCGCCGCCAAAATTCCGCTTGCCTGACGCTCTCTTATATTTTTTCGCTCGTTTTCCGCTACAAATGATAAAACCTGCAAAATAAGGTCTGCAATAAAAGTACCCATAAGGTCTTTACCTTTACGGGTGTCTAATAATGGCATATCAATTATACAAATGTCAATTCCTATTTCTTTTGTTAAAACACGCCATTGATTTTGTATTTCGGCATAGTTTCTGCCAAGACGGTCAATGCTTAAAACATAAAGTAAATCGCCGCTTTTAAGTTTTTTAAGCATCTTTTTATACTGCGGCCGTTCAAAATCTTTTCCCGATTGTTTGTCAATAAAAATTTGATTTTTCGGCACTTTTAACCTTTCAAGTTCGTTTAATTGCCTTTCTTCATTTTGGTCATAACTTGATACTCTTACATATCCGTACACTAAAGACATATAATACCTCCATTAATTTAGTGCTTTAATTGTAACGGTTTTTGCCGTGACTTTCACCGACTTTTATGTACGAATATTCGATATAAAATTAAAAACAGGACTGTCAAAAGGTATACTTTCTGACAGTCCTATTTTCGCTTA
Organism: Acutalibacteraceae bacterium; assembly: GCA_045616025.1. GTDB lineage: Bacteria > Bacillota > Clostridia > Oscillospirales > Acutalibacteraceae > UBA737. Next base: position 1,036 of record JAZLFY010000199.1, read on the forward strand.
AAATTTTAACACATTTTTCTGTTTTTGTCAAGAATTTAATTAAATATTTCTAACTACAACTATTATCAAAAGGTATACCTTTTGATAATGTTCTATAGAAAGAAAGAGGGGGCTATATGGATAAAAATGAATCTAAAAAAGAATTTTATGATTTACTGGATAAACACGGTCTTGATAAATCGAAGTTTTTAGTTGGATACGGTAGAAAACCAATAAAGAACAGAAACAAGAAAAGATTTATTTATAATACGACTAATTTAAAATTTAAGGGAGAACCGGAATACTATGTTAAATATTTTGAATGTTTGGATAAATATTTAATTTGGCAAAAATGTCATATAAGCAGAACAGTTTTTTCGGTTGATGCAGAAAAAATTATTAATTCTACAAAAACCGTAAAACACATTGAATTTATTAACCGTAAAGCAGAAGATGTTTTGGCACTTTCTTTTTCGGATGTTGATAAATTTTTAAAAAGCATTAAAAATACGGAGGTATAAAAACAATGAAAAAATTACTTGCTCTATTATTATCATTAACACTTATCTTTGCGGTTATTCCGCTTGGTACGGTGTTTGTTTCGGCTGCTATAAGCGGTACAACCGGTAACTGCACTTGGGAACTTAACGGCACCGAACTTACCATTTCCGGCAGCGGTAAAATGGGGGATTATGATTATATAGAAACACCCATACCGCCGTGGGGAACAGGTATTACCAAAGTAACTATCGGGAACGGGGTAACAAGTATAGGCAGTTTTGCATTTTTCAATTCCTCCAATCTTACAAGCGTTACAATACCCGACAGTGTAACAAGTATAGGCGAGTATTCATTTGACGGTTGCAAAGGACTTACAAGTATAGAAATACCGGACAGCGTAACAAGTATAGGCGGGTATGCATTTTACGGTTGCAAAGGACTTACAAGTATAACAATACCAAATAGTGTAACATATATAGATAGTGATGCATTTTCGGGTTGCAAAGGACTTACAAGTATTAAGGTTGACAGTGAAAATAAAAATTATTACTCTGAAAACAACTGTCTTATAGAAAAAGAAACAAAAGCACTAATATCAGGTTGCAAAAATAGTATTATACCAAATAATGTAACAAGTATAGGCAGTTCTGCATTTTACAATTGCGACGGACTTACAAGTGTAGAAATACCGGACAGTGTTACAAGTATAGGCGATCATGCATTTTACCGGTGCACCGGACTTACAAGTATTACAATACCAAACAGTGTAACAAGTATAGGCGAGTCTGCATTTTTCTTATGCACCGGACTTACAACCGCCGGACCGATAGGCGGAGGATATAATTATGAATTCGGCTGGACTGATAAAATACCTGATTATGCATTTTCCTATTGCACCGGACTTACAAGTATAGTTATACCAAACAGTGTAACAACTATAGGCGATTGGGCATTTTCCGGTTGCACCGGACTTACAAGTATAGTTATACCAAACAGTGTAACAAGTATAGGCGATTGGGCATTTTACGATTGCACCGGACTTAATAAAATATTTTACCGTGGTAGTGAAACCGAGTGGGAAAAAATATCAAAAGGTTATGCAGGAATCCCCACAAGTGCAAAAATTTATTATAATTACGACTGTGATATAAACGGACATAAACCCGCCGAGGATTTGTCTACCTGTACGAGCGATTATAATTATGACTGTATATGTACAGCCTGCGAAGAACATATTGTCGGTACGATTAAGGCACATCATAGATTCACAGAAGATATCCTTGAAGATGCAACCTGCACAG
>JAZLFY010000200.1:0-9918 GCA_045616025.1 Acutalibacteraceae bacterium
AAAGAACTTTTGAAAGTGCCTTTATAACATCGGTCTGTTTTTGCCCACTTAAAAGTTTTATAACATAAAGCGGTTTTTCGCCTGCGGCGGAAATTACAAAGTTTTCGCCAAAGCCAACGCTTAGTTTCTCTGCCGCCTCACCGTTTATACTTTCGGTGTGCAAAACAACGCTTTTGTCCGTTCCGGTGATTTCGGTAATGCCCGATTTTTCCGCCTTTTTGCGCAAAACGGAAATATCAATAAGCCCCGTAACGGTTTTGGGCGGCTCGCCGAAACGGTCACAAAGTTCGTCAAGAACATCGCTTACATCCTCGTCGTTTTCAATGTCGGCTATCCGCTTATAAATGCCCAGCCGTGCCGAAAGGGATGGGATATAACTTTCGGGAATATGTGCCGAAATGTTAAGGTCAACAAGGCACTCTGCCGTTTCCTGTTTTTCTTCGCCGTTTTCTTCGGCTACCGCATCGGCAAGAAGTTTTAAGTACATATCGTACCCTACCGCCTCCATATTGCCGTGTTGTTCGCCGCCTAAAATACTGCCGGCGCCCCTTATTTCCAAATCCCGAAGCGCAATTTTAAATCCGCTCCCGAATTCGGTAAACTGTCTTATCGCTTCAAGCCGTTTGCTTGAAACTTCCGAAAGCGCACGGTTTTGTTTAAAGCAAAAATATGCGTATGCTCTTCTTGGTGAACGGCCTACACGACCGCGAAGTTGGTGCAGTTGCGAAAGTCCGAAACGGTCGGCATCCTCGATTATAAGGGTGTTGACATTAGGCACATCAACCCCCGTTTCGATAATAGTGGTGCAGACCAGAATATCAATTTCGTGTTCAAGCAGTTTTTGCCACACGGTACTTAATTCGTCCTCGCTCATTTTACCGTGCGCCACACCGATTTTGGCATTGGGTATTCGCTCTTTAAGTTTTAAAGCGCAGCGCTCTATTCCCTCAACCCGATTATAAAGGTAATAAACCTGACCGCCGCGGCGAAGTTCACGGTTAATCGCACCGTCAATTACACCGTTTGACTGTTCAAGCACATAGGTCTGAACGGGGTAACGGTCACCGGGCGCCTCGTCTATTGAGGACATATCCCTAAGTCCGCTCATTGCCATATTAAGTGTACGGGGTATCGGGGTTGCCGAAAGGGTTAGCACATCAACAAAGGGGTAGAGTTCTTTAAGCCGTTCCTTTTGCGCAACACCGAAGCGCTGTTCCTCGTCAATTATTACAAGTCCGAGATTTTTAAAGCGGACATCCTTTGAAATAAGCCGGTGGGTGCCTATAACCATATCAACCCTGCCGCTTTTAAGTCCCGATACGGTGTTTGTCTGTTCCTTTTTGGACACAAAACGGGAAAGCAGGCGAATTTCCACCGGCAAATCGCCGAACCGTCTTTTAACGGTTGAAAAATGCTGCCGGGCAAGTATGGTGGTCGGCACTAAAAGCGCACACTGTTTGCCCTCGCTTACGCATTTAAAGGCGGCACGCAGGGCGACCTCGGTTTTGCCGAACCCGACATCGCCGCACAAAAGGCGGTCCATAGGAACAGACCTCTCCATATCGCCCTTTATTTCACCCGCACAGCGCAGTTGGTCTTCGGTTTCTTCGTATTCGAATTTCTGTTCAAAATCCGCCTGCAAATCGGTATCGGGCGAAAAGGCATAACCCTTTGCGGTCATACGCTTGGCATAAAGGGCGGTCAGTTGTTTTGCCATATTTTTAACCGCCGCTTTTACCCGTCTTCTTGTCTTGTTCCAGGTATCGGTGCCCAGTTTGTTAAGACGGATACCGCCGTCCTCGGTGGCGGCGCCGATGTATTTAGACACCAAATCAAGTTGGGTTACGGGAACAAAAAGCACATCGTTTCCGGCATACTTTATCTTAATATAATCTTTTGTAACACGGTCGTTGGTTATACGGTTAATTCCGTCAAAAATTCCTATTCCGTGGCTTGTGTGGACAACATAATCGCCCCGTTTTAACTCGTCAAGCGAGCCGATTTCCTTTGCATTTTTAATTTTTCTTTTGTGCAGTTTACCCTCGCCCAAAACAAAGCGGTGGGTAATTACCGTAAAGCCCAAATCGGTAAATTCAAAACCTGCACTGAGTCCGCCGCACAACACAAAAATTCCCTTTTGAGGTAATGCTTCGCTCGGCAAAACAATGGTGGCGGCAATACCGTTTTCGTTTAGTTGGGAACACAGCACCTTTGCCGCTTTTTCTTCACCTGCAAAGATAACTGCAAGTCCGTTTCGGCTCTTTATAAAATCAATATCTTCTTTCAGTGCCGAAAGATTACCGCCCCACGCAGAGAGCCGTTTTACATTAAAGTTTATTACATCTTTAAGGGGTGTTTCATAGGTAGCGCGTGGGAAATTTTCCATAAAAACAGCCGCTTCGGTATTCCTTAAAAAGCCGTCGGCTTTAAGCATTAAATCACAGGTGCCGCCGGAAAGTTCACCGCTTTCAAGCAGGGCTTTTTCGTCCTCTTTTAAAAGTGCGTGTATGCTTTTTATTTTATCCTTAATCTGTTTGCTTTCCGAAATGATTTTTACCGTGTCGGGCACATAATCAAATACGGTCGAATTTTCTTTGTAAATAAGCGGCAAATAAAGGTCGGCGGACACATAAAGTCCGTTTTGAAGCGCCTCAATATCGCGCTCTATATTCGTCCGTTGCTTGTCGGTGAATTTGCGCCTTGATTTTAAATAGGCGGTCAGGTTTTCGGCTAATTTTTCATTTTCAAAAACAAGTTCCGCCGCAGGCGAAATTTTAACAAATTCCGTTTCTTCGGTGCGGCGCTGACTTTCTATGTCAAAATGCGAAATACTGTCAACCTCGTCGCCCCAAAGTTCAAGCCTTACGGGTGCGGTTTCGCTTGGCGGAAAGATGTCGATAATATCGCCCCTTACCGAAAATTGACCGACACCCTCAATAATATCGCACCGAACATATCCGGACCTTTGAAGCCGCATGCAAAGTTCACTTAAATCTACCGCTTCCCCCGTCTTTATTTCAAAACAGTTTTCCGCCAAAACCTTGGGCGGCAGGGTGTATAAAAGTGCCGAGTCAACCGATAAACAAAGCACGGCAAAATCCCCGTCAATAAGTTTTGACAGGGTGTTTATTCTCTTATGTTCGTACTCTTTTGAGCGTACGGTCCGGCGGGCTAAATTGTAATCCCTGGAAGGCAGCATAAGGGCATTTACACCAAGCGACAAAAGGTCGTCTTTAAGTGTTGTTGCCGATGCCTCGTCGGGTGTAATAAGGGTGAATTTTTTGTCGGTTTTATCAACAAGCGCCGAAAGAACAGCCGCCTTATGCACCGACGAAAGCCCCGAACACGCAACGGGGAGTCCGCTTTCCGCCATTGCCCCGATAAGACGGTTTACTCCGTCTTCACGGGAAATTATATCACTTAAAATTTTCATACAAAATTATTTGCTGTACTTATTCATTGCGTGGTCAATGCCGTTATTTATTATATCGCATACCGCATCGGCGGCACGGCTTACGGCATCGTCAAATTCTTTTGCACAGTCGGTCGGTATTTTGCCCAGCACATGGTCTTTTAAATCGCTTTCACGGTTTTTGCGCTCGCCCACACCGACCTTTATGCGCATTATTTCATCAGTGCCGCAAAGTTCAAAAATATCTTTAAGTCCGTTATGGCCGCCGGCACTTCCCTTGCGGCGAAGCCGAATTATGCCGACATCAAGCGAAATATCGTCCGAAATAATTATTACACGGTCATAGGGGATTTTATAAAATCCGGAAAGTGCAACAACCGCCTTGCCCGAAAGGTTCATATAGGTCTGCGGTTTTGCCACCGTCACCTTTACAGCACCCAATTTACCCTCGCCGTAAACCGAGTCGAATTTATGGCGAAAGGTGTCAACCCCTATCTTTTCACACAAAGCATCGGCAACACGAAAACCGGCATTGTGCCGCGTGTTTTCATATTCCATTCCGGGGTTCCCGAGCCCCACAACCAAAAAGCGGTTTTCCGCCCTTTTAAAAAGTGCCATTTCTATCACCGTTAAAATATTACCACATATTAAACATTTATTCAAGAAGATAAATATAATTTCTTGACATATAATAATTGCAATGATATTATTATTTTGTATGATAATGCAACATTTTAGTGAAAGGCGGTTTCCTCGTGGATAAATTGAACGATTTTCAAACGGAACATTATATTACCGTTTCGGATATTCTCAGAATAATTTTTAAGAAGAAATTTGTAATAATTCTTGTTTTTGTTGTTTGTCTGGTTTCGGCATTTGTTTATAAGAAATGTTTTACCGTTCCGAAATATATTTCAAGCGCAAAATTCATTGTAATTGATGCCAACACAAGCGGCTCGCTTACTTCGTCTGAGGTTGCAATAGGTAAATCTCTTGTTTCGGACTACGCCCAACTTATAATCGACCGCAGTGTTCTTGAAGAGGTCGGCAATCAGTTAAATCCGAAATTGTCCTATGACCAACTTAAAGGTTGCGTTTCGGTGCGTATTCCCGACGAATCAAGAATTGTTGAAGTAAGGGTTGCCACCCAAAGTCCCACAAAATCAAAAGAAATCGCAGATAAAATGTGTGCAGTGGCAAAGGTAAGAATTTTAAATCTTTTGGGTGTTGATAAGGTTAATCAGTTTGCTCCTGCAAATATGCCTTCAGGCGACTCCTCAATATCCCTTAATTATGCCTTAACAATCGGTTTTATTGCCGCATTGGGAATTTCATTTTTGTTTATTTTGTGCTACATTTTATTTAACGATACATTTAATACCGAAAAGGATGTTGAGCGTCGTCTTGACCTTTGCGTACTTTCAAGCATACCGTACAGTCACGCTCGCAGCAAGTCTAAAAGAAAGGCGGCGAAATAGATATGGAAAATCTTGATAATTTAACCGAAAATTCCACCGCTTTTCGTCCGAAAAAAAAGGTTACCTTTAACAGTATATCAGACGAAAGTTATCTTACAAAAGAATCGTTTAAGGCACTTCGTACCAATGTTATTTTCTGCGGTGCCGATATAAAAAGTCTTGTAATTACAAGTGCTAATGAAGGCGACGGAAAAAGCACCGTTGCCACCGAACTTGCAAAAAGTTTTGCCGACAGTAACAAGCGCACATTACTTATTGATGCGGATATGCGAAAATCGGTAATGCTTAAAAAGAATTTAACCGGCGAAGAAATTGCCGGACTTTCCGAAGTCCTTGCCGGGCAGGCAGACGGGCTTGATGTTATTTACAGAACGCAGGAAGAAAACTTTGATGTAATGTTTACGGGGCATTTTCCGCCCAACCCTGCCGAACTTTTAAGTGACAGCCGTCTTAAAGACCTTATTACTAAACTTAAAACCATATATGATTATATTATCATCGACTCTCCTCCGCTCGGACTTGTGGTTGATGCCGCCGTTATCGCTTCGGTAGCAGATGCGGCAGCCATAGTAATTGCAAGAAACAAAACAACCGTTAAATCGGCACTTGCGGTTAAATCGCAACTTGAAAAAAGCGGAACAAGAATTATCGGTGCTATTATTAACGAAATTGATAAGCAGTCGGCATTGCACCGCGGCAAAAATTACAATTCTTCACAAAGTTATTATTAAAAACATTAAAGAAGCGGCATACTTTCGTATGCCGCTTCTTTTTTATTTCTTTTCGGTTTCTTTTTCCTTTTCTTTTTCAACTTCGGGCAGTCCCGCAACCGATGTCAGTATTGACAGAAAACCTGCAAGAAGCGAAGTAGACAGTACAAGTTTAATGTCCACATCGGATATAACGGCGCAGGTGCCGATACTTGCTATCATGGTTTGCGCTACCGTTTTAAGTGCGCGAAGTCCTGCCGCTTTAAACCAAAGTTTTGTAAATATTTTCATATAATTTACCTCAACTTTTCGTTTACTCTTTTTTGAATTGCCGCGTAATCGTAACCGGCGGCAGTAAGACGCTGTTTTCTTTCGGGGTTGTTGCCCCATAACCCCTTAATTACCTCGTCTGCAAGGGTTTCAACCGATTTTCCGCTGTTTGCATTTCCGCCTTTTAAAATTTCGTTTACCCGTTTTTGAACGGCAGAATAATCGTAACCTGCATTTGCAAGGTTTATTTTTCTTGCCTCGCCGTTTGCCCATTTACCGTCAATTACTTCACGGGCGAGTTCGTCAACCGTTTTGCCCTGCACGGCGGGTGCAGATGCAGAAACGGTGTTTTCTTCTTTGACTTCCCCTAAATTTGCCCGTTTGACTATTGCTTTTACAAGTCCGTTTGCCGCTTTTTGTGCAAAATCTTCACTCAGAATTACGGGAGTATCCACCGTACTGTCCATAAAGCCGCACTCGATTAATACGGCAGGCATTTTGGTTTCTCGGCACTCACCGAAATCGGCAGAACGAAGAGGGCTTGAGCGGTTGCCTTTAAGTCCCGTACTTTCAATAAAGCAGTTGTAAATTTCCTGCTGCCACGCTTTTGTTTGTTCGTCAACTTTTAGATAAACATAAACCTCTGCGCCGCCGCCTGCACCGCCGTTTATTCCTGCGTTATGGTGAACGGCAAGATAAAAGTCGGCGTTTTGGTTGTTGGCGGTTTTTGCCCTGCTTGAAATTGCAATATCCGTGCCGTTATCAATACGGATAACCTCAATACCGCCGTAGGCGGAAAGTTTGCTCTGTACCAAATCGGCAATACGCTTATTAAGTGCATATTCCCTTGTTTCATTAGGGTCTATGCTTTTTAAACATCTTTTGCCCGGTGTTTCATATCCGTGACCTGCGTTAAGCGCTAATTTAAACATATACGACCTCCTTGTCGGGGCACTATATTATATGAAAAAACGGGCGTGCCTGTGACAGCACGTCCGCACCTTTGCACGAACAGATATTAACTTTTTATTCTGTGACATTCACCGACAAAAACGGGGGATTAATTTTTCAAATCCATAAAATATATTATATCCCCCAGTCTTTTTGCTTTGGCAAAAAGACAGCCCCCTTTAGGCAAGGGGGCCATTGGTCTGTTCTGCAAATGAATTTTTCACGAAACTTTGGGAGGTAAATAGGAAAATTTAAATGCCGTCCGCAGGACACCTACCGTCTATCGTCTATTGTCTAACATCTAACATCTTGTACGATATGTCGGCATTACCGACGAAAAAAACGCACCCTGGGCGGCTTCAGTTGAGGGTAAAAGTCCAAAAAGGCAACTTTTGGCGAATAACTGCTTCAAAAATAACCGACATACGTCAGTATGCCGGTTATTCGATTTTTGTTCTTCACTCAAAATTCACTCTTTTTGGATGGAACAGTTTTGTACCTGCAAAATTTTGTGCAGAGCGCAGTGAAAAAATGCAGTAACACTGGCGTGTTACAAGGCTTTTTCACAAGTAATTGCGTAAATTTTGCGGTCCAAAACCTATTTCTCCCTAACTGAAGCCGCCCTGACGGGTGCGTTTTTTTATTAAAACAGCAATATCAAAAACTGTGTGACCAGGACAACGGCGATAAGGGCAACGGGATAGGTTGCCGCATAAGCCGAAGCAACATCTTCCGAACGGGCAACATGAATAAGTGTGCCGAGCGCCGGAGTAGATGTCATACCGCCGGTGATGGAGCCGAGGTTATTAAGAAGCGGTAATTTAAGAACGAATTTTGCAAACAGATAACCTATTATCATGGGAATTACCGTCATAAATACGCCGAAAAGGAAATACCAACCCTTAAAGTACTGAACGAATTTTGCACCGCCGGGGATACCTGCGCCCATAAGGAAGAGCATAAGACCTAATTCACGAAGTGCCTTTAATGTGCACTCGCTCGGAATTACATTTATACTGCCTATATGACCGAAGTGACCGAGTACAAGGGCAACCAAAAGGCAACCGCCCGTTGTGGTAAGACTAAAACAAGTACCGTCAAAGCCCTTGCCGGAGAGCGGAATTTTAATTGCGCCGATAACAATACCGAGCGCTACCGCAAAGAAGAAAGCAAGATAACTGAAGTCGTCAAGTTTGATAATCTTACCTGTATATTCCTTTTTCTCGTAATCGTCGACCTCACCTGCGAGGGCGCGTTCTTTATCCATATCGGCTTTAAGAATTTTGGGCATAAGCTGAACAAAGAATACAACACCCAAAACACCGAAAATATAGGCGATACCGTAACCGACCGAAACGATACCCTCAAGGTCTGCTCCGACCGCCTCTTTCGCCGCCGAGAAAGCGGGTGTGGAGGTGAGTGCGCCCGAAAGCAGTCCCGAAACCATTGCGGTTAGTTCCTTTGCGCTTACATCGGTTATGATTTTTCTGCCTAAAAATACGCAACCCACCGCAGTAAGTCCGCCGGCTAAAATAATTACAACCGCCATAAGTACATAGGATTTAAAATTCCGTTTAAAGTTGCCGAAAAATTTAGGTCCGGCAATGAAACCGACCGCAGTTACGAAAAACGCAAGTCCTATTGTTTCAATAATTTTAAGTGCTTTATCGGCATAAACGACAACCTCTTCTGCCTCGGTGGTTATTCCGAGTTGGGCTTCAAGCGACTTATAAAGAAAACAGCCGAAAAGCAATGCAACAACAAATACACCCGATGTGCCGAGCGAAATACCCTTAATTGTTATTCTGCCAAGCGCATAGCCGAGTACGGCAATGGTTGCGACACAAAGCATAAGGAAAGATACCGATGTGACCGATATCAGCCCTCCGAAAATAGTCATAATTAAATTACCTCTTTTTTATTCAACATACATTTTATCAAGAACGCCTGCTTTTTCTGCCGCTTCAACAAAAGCTTCCCCTATTTTATCGGGTGTGGCAGCAACAACAACACCGCAACTTTCCAGCGCGGCGATTTTGCCTGCGGCGGTACCTTTACCGCCCGAAATGATTGCGCCGGCGTGTCCCATACGCTTGCCCTTAGGTGCGGTCTGTCCCGAAATGAATGCCGCAACGGGTTTGGTTACATGGTCACGGATATATTCTGCGGCTTCTTCTTCACCGCTGCCGCCGATTTCACCAATCATTACAATACCGTAGGTGTCTTTATCTTCTTCAAACATTTTAAGAACATCAACAAAGCCAAGTCCCCTTATCGGGTCGCCGCCGATACCGACGGCAGTAGACTGACCTATGCCCATTTCGGACAACTGATTTACCGCCTCATAGGTAAGAGTTCCCGAACGGGAGATAACGCCGACATGACCTTCTTTATGTATATAACCCGGAAGTATGCCGAGTTTTGATTTGCCGGGGGAAATAAGACCGGGGCAGTTAGGGCCGACAAGAACGGTGTCCTTACCCTTTAAGTAATTCTTTACCCTTGCCATATCAAGTACCGGAATACCCTCGGTAATGCAGACAACAAGCGGAAGTTTTGCATCTATTGCCTCAAAAATAGAGTCTGCCGCAAATTTGGGCGGTACATATATAATAGATGCGTTTGCGCCGGTGGCTTCAACCGCCTGCTTTACGGTGTTGAATACCGGAACACCCAAAACATCCTGTCCTGCTTTGCCGGGGGTAACACCGCCGACAATGTTGGTGCCGTAGGCGAGCATCTGTTCGGTATGGAAACGCCCCTGACCGCCGGTTATACCCTGAACGATAACCTTTGTGTCTTTATTGATAAGTATACTCATTATGCGTTTCCTCCCTTCGCCGCTTCAACCGCTTTATGTGCGGCATCCGCCATATCGGATGCGGCAATTATGTTAAGTCCCGATTCTTTAAGAATTTCTTTACCGCGGTCAACATTGGTGCCTTCAAGACGGACAACAAGCGGAACGGTAAGACTTAATTTATTAGCCGCCGCAACAATACCCTCGGCAATAATATCGCATTTCATAATGCCGCCGAAGATGTTTACCATTATTGCTTTAACATTTTTGTCCGAAAGCAAAATTTCAAATGCCGCC
>JAZLFY010000201.1:0-16008 GCA_045616025.1 Acutalibacteraceae bacterium
AACAAAGCCATCGCCCGATTTTTAGGCGTGCAAATTTGCCTTTAAAAGTTCGCCGCAAATTCGCAGTTCTTCACGGTTTTCGGTTGCTTTAAGGTCACTTTCCCTAACCGCTTTTCGGCGAAGTGCACGGGAAAGCAGTGTTTTAAGAAGTTTGTTTACATCGCCGCCGGTTTTGTTTATTAAAAATGTGCGTTCCTTTTCTTCGTAAAAGGTGTCAAGCAACTGCCCGTAGGTGTCTTTTTGCATACAACTGTATGTTTTGCCGTACTGCTTAATTTCGGTAAATGTAAAATCTTTCGGCTTCCCGTTTTGGTCATAAATAATTGTCGGCGTGCCAAAGGCAGCAAGTTGCTCTTTAAAACTTTGCAAAACATCTTCAAGCGGTTTTATATCGGTTATGTTTTCGGTTTCGGTATCGTCGCCGTATGCAAGATAAGAAATTTCACGGCATATAAGGGGGGAGAGTCCCGAAAGGGTGTTAAGCAAAGCATTTGAAAGTACACCCTTCCGCTTTATTACCTCTTTTGCCAAAGTATCCGCCGAATATTCGGTTATATCAAATTTGCCCTGATTTTTCGGGTATTCGTAAACCGCACCCGGAACGATAATTCTATCACTTGACAAATCGGTGCGGTGAAGAGCATCAATAATTTTACCCTCATTATTTATAAGCACAACATTTGAAAGCGAGCCGATAAATTCGCAGACGATTTTTAAGTCCACACGGTCGCCCATTTCGTTTGTGCCGCTGAACACCAAATCACATACACGCTCAAGCCCGTGCATTTCCGTTCCCACAAAATATGCACCTGAAAAATGCTTTCGCATAAGGGCGCAAAAGGTGGGCGGCGTTTCGGGGTTTTCAAAGGAAAGGGAGGTAAACTGCAATCGTGACATACCGCCCTTTACCGATAAAAGCAGTTTTTCGTTAAATCCTTTTTTGCGCAACGAAATAACCAATTCCTCTTTGGAGGGTTGGTGTATTTTGTCAATATGACTGCCTGCCGCCAGATTTACCTCGTTTGCAAGACAGTATAAAAATGCGCCGTCAAAAGCCATTTTAAATTCCTGCTTTTCTTTTTAGTTGTTTTATAAGTTTCTCGGTTTTTTCGGTTTCTGCTTTGTGGGTTTCAAGCCCCTTTATGTTTTGCAAATATTCGTTAAGCAGTGAAATTTGCCGTTTTATGTAAACTAAATTATCGCCGGTGTCGCCCGTAATTTTTCCTATCCGTTCAAAAAGGGGAGAGGGGGTTCTTTTTCTGCCGTCAAATTTTGCGCACATTACCGAATACACCCTGCCGCCGTCTGTTACGGCGGACTCCTCTTTAAGATAAAAACCGTTTTCGCAAAGATAACGGCGCAAAGATACGGCGGCGGTCATTGGCTGCAAAATATATGTAACCTTTTTTCGGTGTAAATGCGGCGCGCGGTCAATAATACCGCTTATAACATCGCCGCCCATACCGGCAATAATTACCGTGTCAACATCGGTGTCGGTAACGCCCGATAAACCGTCACAGTGAATAAGTTTTATATCGGTTATGCCCTCTTTTTTTAGGGTGCGCTTTGCGTTTTCAAGCGGTTTTATGTTAACCTCTGTCGCGCAAACACTTTTTATGTCGCCCCGTAAATACAAAAAAGCGGACAGATATGCGTGGTCGCAACCAACATCACAAACCCTGCTGTCCGCTTTGACAAAAGACGCGACTTTTTCTAACCGACGGTCTAAATTTTTACTCATTTTATAAGAGAGTTAAGTTTTTCAATAAGTGCGTCACAGTCGGCACCGTGTACCGAACACGCCTGCTCTACCGTTTCGCCGCGCGAAGCAGGACAACCAAGACAATGCATACCGATTTCAAAAAAGCAGTCTGCAAGTTGCGGATATTTGTCAAGAACTTCCCCGATAATCATATCTTTTGTAATTTCCATTTTTTGTTTCTCCTTTATAAAAGTTTCGGATCTTTGTTTAAGTCCGTTCTTTGGTGATTATATAATTTTAAATTGTCGATTGCCCAAACTTTGCCGGTGAATTCGCCCTTTTTCGCACCGAGTTCGGCTTCCTTCATTTCGTAAAGTCGGGCATCCATAAGGTCAAGATAGGAAAGCACATCCGCCTCAATAAACATAGGTTTTACCGCCGCACCGAATTCGGGTTGACCGTGGTGCGAAAGTATCATATGTTCAAGCAGCGTTGCAGTCTCACTGTTAATATCTAACCGTTTTGCATATTCGTTTACGGTGCGTGCCCCCATAGTAAGATGCCCCAAAAGATTGCCTTTAAGCGAATATTCTTCAACCGCACCGGCGGAATTTAAGGTAAATTCTTCAATTTTGCCGATATCGTGAAGCATAGCCCCCGATATTAAAAGTTCACGGTCAATAAAGGGGTAAACCGCACAAAAACCCTCGCAAAGACGGACAATGGATAATGTGTGCATTAAAAGTCCGCCGCGGACGGCGTGGTGCAGTTTTGAAGCCGCAGGCCAGAAAAGTAAACTTTCCTTATTGTCCTCATATATTGCAAGAACTATTTTTTTAAGGTTCAAGTCCGTAAAACCCTCTGCAATTCTTATAAGTTCATTATACATTTCTTCGCCGGTAAATGCGGCGCACTGTACCAAATCTTCGGTCTTTATGCCGTCACTTTCGATTATGGGGCGAATTCTCTCAATTCGCAGTTGGTCCTGACCGTTATACTGTGAAAGGGTGCCGCGAACCTTTACGGTATCGCCCGAGCCGTATTCACCGTGTTCGGACGGATTATACCGCCAAAGTTTTGCGTTAATTTCACCCGATTTATCCGAAAGGGTTAAATCAAGGTATGTATCCCCTTTTGACGAGGTTTTGCGTTCAACATTTTTGATAATGCAAAAACCGTCAACAAGTCCGTTATTGTCAATAGCATTAAAGTTCATAACATTTTCCTTTTTTTAAGATTTATTTACATTATATATAACATTTGAAAATTAATCAAGAGGTTATAAATTTAAGTGCCGAACGGTTTTTGTTTATTGCCGTGTAAAGCAAAAGTCCCAAACCGACACTTGTAACAATTTCGCCCAGTGCCACAAACCCTGCCGAAACAAGAAAGGCAGTAAGAGTACCGTCTTTACTTATAAAAAGTGTAATTTCGGCACCGATAACCGCCGCGTTTAAAATAACCGGCATAAAGCAGGAAAGAACGGGCAGAGAAAAAAGTTTTATTTTTTTAAACGAATAGGAAAGCAGTGCGGCGGATAATGTTGCCACCGTACCGAATATCATATCAATAGGGTTAAAGGAGGCAATGTTTGAAATAAAGCAACCGACAGACAGTCCCCAAATTGCCGCAGGGGTGAAAACGGGCAGAACGGTAAGTGCCTCGGAAAAGCGGAACTGAACAGGACCGTAGGCAATACCGAAAAGGTTGCTCATAAAGGTTAGTCCCACATAAAGGGCGGCAATCAATGCGCCCACACATAATTCTTTAACACCTTTTTTCATTTCATTAGTCCTTTGTAAAAATTCACGGCAAGCCGGTCACACCGTTCATTTTCGGGGTGTCCTGCGTGACCTTTTACCCAAATGATTTTAACATCGTGCATATCAAGAAGTTTTAAAAGTTCTTCCCAAAGGTCAACATTTAAGGCGGGCTTTTTGTCACCTTTGCGCCAACCGTTTTCCTGCCACGATTTCGCCCAGCCCTGATTTATTCCGTCCGCAACATATTTAGAGTCGGTTGTAAGGGATACCTTGCACCGTTCTTTAAGGGCGGCAAGTCCCTTTATTGCGGCGGTAAGTTCCATACGGTTGTTGGTGGTGTTTTCTTCACCGCCCGAAAGTTCTTTTTCACGGTTGCCGTAACGAAGAATTACACCCCAACCGCCCGGCCCCGGATTGCCCGAGCAGGCGCCGTCGGTAAAAATTTCAACATATCTTATATATTCCATAATCAGTATTTCCTGTAACTGCCCACAACCTTGCCGAGTACAGACGGCTCTTTGGGGTAAATGGGCGAAAAGTCCTCATTTTCGGGCATAAATATTATCTGTTTGTCCTTTATAAGAAGGCGTTTGACGGTTGCCTCGTCATCGTCCATACCGATAATTATATCCCCGTTTTTGCAGGGTGCATTTTTATCGGCAATTACAATATCACCGTCAAGAATACCGGCATTTTTCATACTTTGTCCCTTAACTTTAAGGGCGAAAAGCCCTTCGGCATCCTTTGTCGGATAGGGTATGTAATCTACAATTTCGTTTACCGCAAGTATGGGTTGTCCTGCCGTAACACGGCCGACAAGCGGCACAAGTGCGCTGTCCACCCCCGTTTGAATTTTTATTGCACGGGAATATTTTGCGTCACGGCTAATATAATTTTCTTCCTCAAGCGCATTTAAAACGGCGTGTACCGTCGAGGTAGATTTAATGCCCGTGGCATCGCAAATTTCACGGACAGTAGGCGGTAAACCGCGGTTTTGACAAGCAACCAAAAAGTTGTAAACCGCCTCCTGCTTTTCGCTTAACGGTAATCTGTCCAAAGAAAAAACCTCCTTGCCGAACATTTATTCGTCTTTATTGTAACACGGTTTTTTCCTTTTTTCAAGCAAAGTTTTTATACCCGTAATAATTTCTTTAAGACCTATAATAATAAGCGCCGCGCCGAAAGCGTATGACAGATACTTAACACCTGCAAGCCGGGAAAGCATTATACCCCCTGCCGCCGCCACTAAACCGAAAGCGGCAAAGGGCAAAACAGTCTTTAAATCTATCCTTTTTCGGTATAAATAGATAATAACAGAAAAGGCGGCAATAGGTATAAAAAAGATAAGATTTATGCCCTGCGCTTTAAATCTGTCAACCCCTGCAAAGACGGTTAAATAGATAATAAGCACGGCGCCGCCGCCCATACCCATAGCGCCTATAATTCCCGAAAGAAACCCTGCAATTAATTTAACAATCATTTTAAAACCGTCCTTATTCCGGCATACACCATAAATGCGCCGAAAATTATTTTAAGGTATAAAGGGGATATTTTCTTTATAAGATAAGTGCCCGATAACGCCCCTAAAAGTCCCGTCGGGATAAAGGGCAGGGCATCGGTTATTTTTACATACCCTTTAAAAAGATAAATACCGGCGGAAAGCAGGGTAATGGGCAAAATAACCGCAACGGCATTTTGCTGGGCTGTGTCCTGTTTCATACCGCCCGACTTTAAAACCGGCACGGCAACCATACCGCCGCCTGCACCGAAAGTGCCGTTAACAAGCCCCGTAAACAACCCGAAAAGGCAGTTTTTAATAAGTTTTTTGTGCTTTTCTTTCATATAGTTCACCCGAAATGATTAGTTGATTTATTGGCATAGCAGAATATATAATACCCCTCCGCCCACCCCCCTTAAGGCAGGGGAGGCAGATAGGAAATTCATATTAATTATGCCCTGATATATTATTTATATAAAAAAGTCTTCTATTTTTCGGAATAATCTGTTATAATACTAATAACTATATACAAATTTCAAGTTTGGGGCGGTTTTTACGGAAGTTACGGTAAAAGGTTTAAAAATCGAATACACAAAAAAGGGCGAGGGCGAAATCCCCGTTCTTCTTCTGCACGGCTGGGGCTCTTCCTTTGATGTTTATACCGGCATTTTTGCCGCACTCGGTGACCGCACAACTATGTATGCGCCGAACTTTCCCGGTTGCGGTAAAAGTGAAATTATGAAAACTCCCTGGACTGTTGACGATTACTGTGATTTTGTTTTGGAATTCATTAAGGAATTAAATATTGAAAACCCGATTCTTATAGGTCACTCCCACGGCGGCAGAGTAATTCTTAAACTTGCCGGCACAAATAAGTTAAATCCGCCGAAAATCGTTTTGCTTGACAGTGCAGGACTGATACCTGAAAAATCTTTCAAACAAAAGGCGAGGGCAAAAAGTTTTAAGGCGATAAAAACTCTGCTTAAACCCCTTGGAAGTAAGGGCGAGCCGCTTCTTCAAAAAGCACGGCAACATTATGGCTCTGCCGATTATCTTGCCGCACCCGAGGTACTTCGCAAAACACTTGTGTCACTTGTAAATACCGACCTTCGTGACATTTTGCCGAACATATCCTGCCCGACCTTGCTTATCTGGGGGGATAACGACACGGCAACACCGCTTAGTGATGCAAAAATAATTGAAAAACTTATTCCCGATGCGGGACTTTGTGTGCTTAAAGGTACGGGGCATTACAGTTTTTGCGAAAAGGCGTATGAAGCCGCCGCAATACTAAAAAGTTTTATAAGTTAAGGACTTGATGTTTTGGAAATTGTTTATCTTTCGGTAATTTGTGCGGTTTTGGGGCTTGGTGCTTTGTTTTCGCTTACCGCACAGTTTCAGATGTTACAACAAAATTCATATTTTTACGGCAGATATTTAAAATGGGTGAAATCTTCTTTTAATTTGTGCGTTCAGTTTATATATTCGTTTTTAATTCTGTTTCTTTTAACCCGTCATAAATTCTTAATTGCCGTTTTGCTTTCGGCATTTTTGACCGGCTACCGCATTATGGCGGCAATTTCAAAGCAGAAAAAATCAATAAAACCGCTTGTCTTTACGGCAAGAATTAAACGGTTTTATGTTTGTGCGGCGGTTGTTTTTGTTTTGCTGATTGCGCTTATGATAATCTTTAAGGGCAGTTTGCTTTATGAAATCTGTTTGTGCATTGCGGTTTTGCTTTCGTGTATAAGTGTGCTTTTGTGTCTTGTTTGCAGAACGCTTACCGCACCCGTTGATATGAGTGTTAACCGCTATTATATAAACAGTGCAAAAAAGATACTTAAAGAAAACAAAAATCTTACCGTTGTCGGTGTTACCGGCAGTTACGGTAAAACTACCACAAAGTTTATACTAAACCGCATTTTAAGTGAAAAGTTTAACACCGTTTGCACCCCTGCTTCCTTTAATACACCGCTTGGTGCGGTCAGAACGATAAGGGAGAAAATCGAGCCGAAAACACAGATATTTATCTGCGAAATGGGTGCTAAAAAGACGGGCGATATTAAGGAAATCTGCGATATTGTAAAACCCGAGTACGGAATTATCACCTCGGTCGGCAAACAACATCTTGATACATTTTTCACGCTTGATAATGTTTTTAAAACCAAATTTGAACTTGCCGACGCGGTAGAAAAAATTTGTTTTGCGAATATAGACAGTGACGGAATAAAGACAAAAGAAATAAACAATAAAAAGGTCATCCTTTTCGGAAGCGGCACCGATTACCGCATAGAAAATATTAAATCTTCCGTTTCGGGCACGACCTTTGATTTAATCCTAAAAGACAGTGTTATAAATGCACATACAAAACTTTTGGGACTTTTAAGTCTTTCGGATATACTTGCGGCGGCGGCGCTTGCCTACACCCTCGGTGTGGACGAAAACAGCATAAAATTTGCCATATCCACCCTTAAAAGCCCCGAACACCGACTTGAACTTAAATCGTTTATCGGCGGCTCGCTTTGTATTGACGATGCTTACAATTCAAACCCCGAGGGGTGTCTTGAAGCCGTAAGGGTGCTTGGTACTTTCGAGGGCTTTAAAAAGACGGTTATTACACCCGGACTTGTCGAACTGGGCGAAAAGGAATATGACTGCAATTTCGCACTCGGTCAGGCGGCAACAAAATATGCCGACAGAATAATACTTGTCGGCAAAAACCGTTCAAAGCCGATGCTTGATGCAATAAAGCAAACCGACTTTAATATTCAAAATGTTTTTGTGGTGCAAAGTTTCAAAGAAGGACTCGAAATTTATAAAACCGATGCGGACGAAAACAGTATCTTGCTTATAGAAAACGATTTGCCCGATAACTATTTAAACTAAACGATATTTTGAAAGATTTGGTGATATATTATGAAAACTAACATCGCGGTATTTTTCGGTTGTATGAGTGTTGAACACGAGGTATCTATTATCTCGGCAGTTCAGGCAATGCACGCAATAAACAAGGGAAAATACGATGTCACCCCCGTATATGTCGCAAAGGACGGCAAAATGTATACGGGCGAAGAACTGTTTGCGGTGGAAAATTTCCGTGACCTTGACTCGCTTTTGAAATCTGTTCGCACCGTAACTCCCGTAAAGACAGAAAACGGTGTTGTCCTGCGCTTTTTAGAGCGGCGCTATGCAAAGGAAAAGTACGATATAAAAATTGATTTGGCATTTCCGATAGTTCACGGTACCAACTGTGAAGACGGTACCATTGCAGGATATTTTGAATTTTTGGGACTGCCCTATATCAGTTGCGATATACTGTCTGCGGCGGTGGGTATGGATAAAAAGGTCTTTAAAGATGTACTTAAAAATACCGGCGTTCCGCTGCTTGACTGTATTTGTTTTACTTCCCGTGAATATGCACTATCGGGCGAGGAAACAATAAAGAGTATCGAAGATAAATTTTCATACCCCTTAATCGTAAAACCCGTAAATCTCGGCTCAAGTGTCGGCATTACAAAGGTTGAAAACAAGTCCGAACTTATTGATGCGGTCGATTTGGCGGTATCTTTTTCAAGCAGAATACTTGTCGAGCCGGCGGTAGAAAACCTGCGCGAAATCAACTGCTCTGTTTTGGGCGACTGTGACGAGTGCGAAGCATCGGTTTGCGAAGAGCCGGTTATGAGTGATAAAATTCTTTCCTATGCCGATAAATATGAGGGCAATCAAAAATCTTCAAAACAGTCCGGCGGCAGTAAGGGTATGGCTTCGCTTTCCCGTAAAATTCCTGCCGAAATTCCCGACAGTACAAGCGAAAAAATAAGGGAATATTCGGTTAAAATATTTAAGGGTATAGGCGCTTCGGGTGTTGTGCGCATTGACTACCTTTTAAATGATAAAACGGGCGAAATTTATGCTAACGAAATTAACACAATACCCGGCTCGCTTGCCTTTTATCTGTGGGAGGCAAGCGGTCTTAAATATACCGATATGATAGACCGTCTTGTTGAAATTGCATTTAAAAGACAGAGAAACCGTGAAAATTTAACCTATACAATAGACACAAATATTCTTTCGGGCGTAAGTTTCGGAAGTAAAGGTGCAAAGGGCGGTAAGTTTTAATGACCGAATTACTGGTTAAGTTATTTATTAAGGACAGTAACAACACAAAGTCGCGTGATGTCCGCAGAAAATACGGAACACTCGGCAGTGTTGTCGGAATAGTATGTAATATTCTTTTGTGTGCCGTAAAAATTGCGGTAGGCACAATTACGGCAAGTATATCAATAATCGGTGACGGACTGAATAACCTTTCGGATATGGGCTCGTCGGTTATTACAATGATAGGTTTTAAACTTTCCAATAAACCGGCTGACAGTGACCATCCTTTCGGTCACGGCAGAATGGAATTTGTATCTGCCTTTATCGTGTCTGCGCTTATAATTGTTGTCGGTGCGGAACTGTTTATCAGTTCGGTAAAAACCCTGTTTTCGGGCGAGCCGGCACCGGTGCATACATTGGTTTCAATATCCGTTCTTATAATATCGGTTATATTTAAACTTTGGATGTTCCTGTTCAACAGAAAACTGGCAAAAAAGATAAACTCAACGGCATTACTTGCCACGGCAAAGGACAGTTTAGGCGATGCGGCAGCCACCACCGCAATACTTTTGGCGGCGCTTGTTACCTACTATTTCACCCTGCCGTTTAATCTTGATGCCGTAATGGCAATAGGGGTATCACTCTTTATTCTCTGGTCGGGAATAAGCAGTGCAAAAGACACAATAGGCGAAATTTTGGGCGGTCCGCCCGAAGCGGAACTTATTAAGGAAATGGAAGAACTTATAATGTCTTTTGACGGCTTCTTGGGTATTCACGACCTTATCGTTCATAACTACGGTGTCGGCAGACAGTTCGCGTCTGTTCATGTTGAAGTGCCGCAGGATGTTGACATTGTAAAATGCCACGAAAGAATTGATTTGTGCGAAAAATTCGTATGTGAAAAAACGGGCGTTGAACTTGTAATTCACATGGACCCTATTGATGCGAATAACGAGCAGGTAAATTCGGTCAAGCAAAAAATGGTTGAGGTTATAAAATCAATAGACGAGCGTCTGACCTTACACGATTTTCGTATGACACCGCCTGCCGAAAACCGCACTAATTTAATTTTTGATGTGGTAATACCGAGTGATTTTAAAATGCCCCAAAAACAACTTGAAGAAGAAATAAAAAAAGGCGCAAAGAAAATAGACGAAACCTACTGTCTTGTAATCACCTTTGATAATTCTTATATTTAATAATTAAATGTGTCCTCCTTGCATATATTTTTTGCAAGGGGGATTTTTTATGAAAATCTTAAAAAGAATAATTCTTTGCTTTGTTTTGGCATTTTGTCTTGCACTTAACTGTTTTGCGCTTTTAAAAGCCGATGCCGTAACGGTGGTGGCAAACGAGGATATTTCGGATATTGACGAGCCGATAATCGAAACCGGCTCTGCCGCAGTTATCGGCGAAGTGCTCGAAATGAAGGCAAAATCGGCAATTTTAATTGAAACAAACACGGGGCAAATACTCTACGATATGAACAGTGACGAAGAATTGCCGCCTGCATCGGTAACAAAGGTTATGTCGCTTTACCTTATTATGAAAGCAATAGACGAAAAACGGTTTTCGGTGGAAGATGTAATAACCGTAAGCGATAATGCGGTAGGTATGGGCGGCTCACAAATCTGGCTTAAACAGAACGAGAGTATGACGGTTGACGACCTGTTAAAAGCCGCCGTAATTGCAAGTGCCAACGATGCCACGGTTGCCCTTGCCGAAAAGGTTTCGGGCAGTGAGGAGGGCTTTGTTGCCCTTATGAACAAAACCGCAAAGGATATGGGACTTTCCTGCACCTTTAAAAACTGTACGGGACTTGATGAGGACGGACACCTTATGAGCGCACGGGATATTGCCGTTTTGGGCGCCGAACTTATTAAATATCCGCTTATAAAAAAGTATTCAACCGTTTGGATGGAAAGTCTGCGCGGCGGCCAGACAGAACTTGTAAACACCAATAAATTAATTCGCTTTTATGACGGTGCAACGGGGCTTAAAACCGGCACAACATCAAAGGCGGGTTGTTGTCTTTGTGCCACCGCCGAGCGTGACGGACTTTCCCTTTGCGCCGTCGTTTTGGGGGCAGAGAACAGTAAAGAACGGTTTGCCGCCGCACAAAAAATGCTAAACTACGGTTTTTCAAACTATTCCTTTAAAAGCATTGATACCAAAAAAGACGAGGTAGGCGAAATTAAAATCAAAGGCGGCAAAAAGACTACGGTTAAAACAAACGATATTCCGTCAATACCCTTATTGCTTCAAAAATCGGGCGAACAAAACACGACCAAAAAAATAAACATAAACAAAAACATAAAAGCGCCGGTAAAATCGGGTGATAAACTCGGCAGGGTGGAAATTTTACTTTCGGGGGAAACGGTCGGTGCGGCGGATATTACGGCAGGGGAAAGTGTAGGCAAAAAGACCGTTTTATCCTCTTTTTTGAAACTAATCGAAAATCTTTTCGTTTTATAGCAAAAATTTTACCGTTTTCACTTGCAAAAGGTATAAAAATATAGTAAAATATAAAAAAATATATATTTAAAGGAATGGCAAACAAATGGGACTTAAATTTACAAGCGATTATGCAAAATCTTTTTTGCGTGAAAACGATATAAAAGGTCTTGAAAAACAAATTCTTGCCGCCCACGAAACCGTAAACCGTAAGGACGGTCTCGGTAACGACTTTTTGGGTTGGGTAAATCTGCCTTTTGATTACGACAAAGAGGAATTCTCCCGTATCAAAGCGGCGGCAAAGAAAATTCAGGGCGACTCTGATGTGCTTATCGTTATCGGTATCGGCGGCTCATATTTGGGCGCGCGTGCCGCAATTGAGTTTTTAAAGGGGCCGATGTACAACGAAATTGATGACGGTTTTCCGAAGGTTTATTTTTCGGGCAACAACATAAGCGGAAGCGCTGTAAACGACCTGCTTAAAATTTGTAAGGATAAAGATGTCAGCATTAACATAATTTCAA
This sequence comes from Acutalibacteraceae bacterium, assembly GCA_045616025.1. Lineage (GTDB taxonomy): Bacteria > Bacillota > Clostridia > Oscillospirales > Acutalibacteraceae > UBA737. Next base: position 12,040 of record JAZLFY010000201.1, read on the forward strand.
AATCGGGCACCACTACCGAGCCGGCGGTTGCTTTCAGAATTTTCCGCAAATTTATGGAAGAAAAGTACGGTAAAGAGGGTGCGGCAAAACGAATTTATGCCACCACCGATAAGGCAAGAGGAACACTTAAAGAACTTGCCGACCAAAACGGTTACGAAACCTTTGTAGTGCCGGACGATGTCGGCGGAAGATACTCGGTACTTACCGCAGTCGGTCTTTTGCCAATTGCCGCCGCAGGTTGCAATATTGATGCACTTATGAAAGGCGCGCAGGATGCCGCAAAAGATTATAATGTTCCCGATATAAGTAAAAACCCCTGCTATCAATATGCCGCAGTAAGAAATGCTTTCTACCGTAAGGGTAAACAAATTGAAATGCTTGTTTCTTACGAGCCGCGCTTTGTAATGATGGCGGAATGGTTTAAACAACTATACGGCGAAAGTGAAGGTAAGGATAATAAGGGACTTTTCCCCGCCGCCGTTACTTTTTCAACCGACCTGCACTCTATGGGACAGTTTATTCAAGACGGCACACGCATAATGTTTGAAACGGTTGTAAATATTGAGGACACCGGCTCGGATGTTACGGTGGAAGCCGAAGAAAATAACGGCGACGGTCTTAATTTCCTTGCAGGCAAAACAATGTCCTACATAAACAAAAATGCATTTTTGGGTACCGTTCTTGCCCATGCCGACGGCGGAACACCCACACTTGTTATCACACTTGATAAATCGGACGAAGAAAACCTTGGCAGACTTGTATATTTCTTTGAAAAAGCATGCGCCGTTTCGGGTTATACTTTGGGTGTTAACCCCTTCGACCAACCGGGTGTTGAAAGCTACAAAAAGAATATGTTTGCACTTTTGGGCAAACCGGGTTATGAAGATATGAAAGACGAACTTGAAAAACGTCTTAATAAATAATTTGTTTTAAAGCCGTTTACGGCATAAATATAAAGGAGTGTTTTTAATGATTAAATTGATTATAGGTAAAAAGGGCTCGGGCAAGACAAAAAGACTTATCGAAATGGTAAATTCTGCCGCAGAAACAAGTCTTGGTAATGTTGTATGTGTTGAAAAAGGCAGCACACTTACCCTTACCGTCAGCAATAAGGCTCGTCTTATTGATGCGGACGATTTCGGCATTTCAGGTTACGGCGAATATTTCGGTTTGCTTGCAGGTATTAAGTCAAGCAACTATGATGTAACCCACATTTTCGGCGATGCAACACTTCGCATCGGCACCCGTGATTATGAAGAATTTGCCGACTTTATCGAAAGAATTAAGGTTATTGACGATGTAGAATTCACCTTCACCGTTTCCTGCGACGAATCCGATCTTCCCGAGCGTGTATTTAAAAACGCAGTAAAACTTTAATATATTTGAACAGTAAATTGTTGACAATTATATAAAAATATGTTGACAAACAGTATTTTTGGATATATTATATTAATAGAAGAGAGATTCTCTTCTGAGCCTGTGATATATAGATTTGGTTAGGCAAGTGTATATGGAGGCGCTTGGATGGTTTGAGTGTTGATCCGGTTCCTAAATATGACTTATAAGTCAAAAAAATACTCATTGGTTGGCAAAAAGGCACTTTGTTTTTCAGAGTGCCTTTTGTCTTTATGGGGGATAGTATGAAAAACATACAGGACTGTGCAAAATTATATTTGAATTTAATTAATAAACGATATATTTTTTCGTTGGAAAACGGAATTGAATTTTCCGTAGTATTTAAATCGGGAAATTTTGCACATTTAATAGGATTGCACAAATTGGTTGATTTGAATGTTTTGAAGAAAAAATCCGCAAACCTTCTTTTTGACGAAATACTTAACGGAACAATAAAACCGTCTTTTATTGAAAGCAGTGTAAAGTATTATTTGATTAAAAACAGAATTAAATACTTTGAAAATATATTCGATTTACTTAATAAAGAAAAAACAAAAGTAATAGTAGACTTCGATAAAACTTTGATTTCCGGCGAAACGCAATTAGATAACACTAAATACATACTTTATAAAATTAAAGACGGAGGATATTTTTTATTAACAATAGGAAATAAAGGGAACGGTGAATATCCGGAGACTTTATTTTATGAAATAAGCAAAATGTATATTTCCGGACAAAATCTTTTGGAAATTTCGGATATAAAAATTGTGGAGAACAAAAAGAAAAAAAGCACTTGAAAATCAAGTGCTTTTCAAATTTATTTCCGTTTTACATCGCAAACTGGAACACACAGAAAGCGGCATAAATAAGCAAAAGAATAATTCCCTGCGCTCTTGAAAGTTTGCCCTTAATAAGTGCCGGCAGGGTAAGAATTGCCATAACCGTAACCATAAGCGGAATTTCAATAATAAGCGAGGTATTATAGCCCATAAACTTGTTGGCCGCAGGCACATCAAACGGCCCTATAACGGTTGAAAGTCCCGAAACCAGAACAAGGTTAAACAGGTTTGCGCCGACAATGTTACCAAGCGATAATGCGCTGTGACCTTTTGCGAGTGCCGTAATTGCCGTAACAAGTTCGGGAAGCGAAGTGCCCAGTGCCACAAATGTAAGACCGATTACCGAGTCGGGAACATGTGCCGCCTCGGCAAATTTTGTGCCGTTATCAACAAGCAATTTTGCACCAACCGCTATTGCCGCCGCACCCAAAAGCAGTAAAATTATTTCTTTTGAGAGTGTTGTCGGCTTTTCGTTCTCTGTTTCCTCGGCTTCCGTTTCTGTCTTTTCGGGCAGTTTCTTTGCGGTGTAAACCGAATAAATCATATATATAAGGAAAAGTGTCAGTAAAATAATTCCCGTAAGTCTTGAAAATGTTCCGACAAAATAAGAAAACGCACAGTAAATCGCCGCCGCAACAAAGAAGAATATAACCGGAACTTTAAGTGCGCCTCTGTCCACCTTTGAGGGCCTTATCGCAACGGTAAGCGCCGCAATAAGCGCCGTGTTGCAGATAACCGAGCCAATGGCATTACCGTAGGCGATTTGCCCGTTGCCGCCGCCTGCCGCAATGGAAGACACCATAACTTCGGGCAGGGTAGTGCCTATTGATACAACCGTAGCACCGATAAGAATTTCGGGTATATTAAACCGTTTTGCAAGTCCTACCGAGCCGTCAACAAACCAGTCGCCGCCCTTTATAAGCAGGACAAGTCCCACACAGAACAGAACTATCGTAATTGCCAAATTCATAATGTTTCTCCTTTAAAAAAATACACCTTTAATAAATATTTCAAGACCGATAAGAATAAGAATTATACCGCCTAACATAGACGCCTTGTTTGAAAGCACAGTGCCGAATTTTTTGCCGATTACAAGTCCGATAATACATATAATAAATGTAACGGCGGCAATAATCAAAGCACAGATAAGGGCTTTTAAAAAGCCGTAATCGGAAATTGTAAACCCGACCGACAATGCATCTATTGAGGTTGCAATTCCCTGAAGCAGTATAACAGACAGGGTTAGTTTTTTAGTATTTTCGTCCGCTTCACTGTTTTTTATTCCCTCATATAACATCTTGCCGCCGATATAACCTAAAAGCAAGAGTGCTATGTAGGGGATAAATTTTTCAAAAAGTTTGAACTTTTGCGCCGCAGTGGACACCAAAAACCAACCTATAAGCGGCATTGCCGCCTGAAAAAAGCCGTAAACACCGGCAAGAAATAGCATACGCCCTTTTTTCATATTGCTTTCACTTAGTCCGTTTGCAAGGCATACCGAAAAGGCATCCATAGCAAGACCTACACCTAAAAGCAGACTGTTTAAAATAAATACGGTATCCATAATTCCACCTAAAAAAAGCCCCAAGGCATAAACCTTGGGGCAAAATTTTTAAAGAGAAGTACCCCACGCAAAGCATACGCCATACGTGAGTCTTGCAATTTAACGCCCTACCAGACTTTATACAAAAGTCGAGATTGTTGGTAAAGCGACGGAAAAATCCGTTTGCTACTC
>JAZLFY010000202.1:0-4203 GCA_045616025.1 Acutalibacteraceae bacterium
CAAATTCTTTGGGGTAATGCAAGCATTAAAGAGTGCATAAAAGCAATTTTAAAACACATAAAAGATATTTTGACCGGCAAGGGAATTTTCTATAATCTTCTTTTACCGGCGGTAATGTTTTTATCCTTTATTTGCCTTATATTCAACCGTAAAAAGAAGGCATATTTTGTCTATGTTATTGCACTTTTAACCCTTTTTGCCTGCCCGTTTTTAATGACATTTGTACTCGGTCAGTCACCAAGCGCACGTGCAGAAATGTCCGTACCTTTTGTAACGGCGTTTCTTTGCCTTTATGTTGTTTCAAAAATGCCGCCGATTAACGCAAAGTTCTATAAAACGGCACTTATTGCGGTGTTTATTGCCTGTATGGTGCAGGCGCAGGCAACTTCGCGACTTTATTATACCGAATATGTAAAGGGCAGAGAAGAAGAGGCGTTAGCCCTTAAAATCACCGACAGAATAGAAAAACTTGAAACCGACCTTACCAAAACTCCGGTTGTATTTATCGGCGCAACCGAATTAAAGAGAAATGACTCGTGTTATGATAGGTCACAACTTGAACTTACGGGATATTCTTTCTTTGAGGTTTCCTATTCAACCCAACACGGAACGGTTGTTATGAACAGATATTTGCGTACTCTCGGCGCATATTATACGTTGCCGACCACCGTAGAACAACTTGAAAGGGCAGAGCAACTGTCGGTAAATATGCCCTCGTGGCCCGCAAACGGCAGTGTTGCTTTAAAGGAAGGAATTATAATAGTTAAGTTTTAAAAAATAAAAAACAGAAAACCGCAGGTGATGAACCTGCGGTTTCTTTATATATAAAATTTAATTTTTTCGTTTAATTTCCTATATTCGTACTAATTAAATGCGCTTTTGCGCTTTACCTGTACATTGGAATTCTCCTTCATTTTTATTTTGAAGAAGATTAACTATTTCATCGGACTCACCGCTTTCTTTATAGTTTATTTGATGTTTTCCGGTTCGGTTACCATATCCTTTGGACTCACCCCTTTCCTTTTTCTGATTATACTATACTACACTTTTAACAGTTTGTCAAGTAAAATGTTAAAAAATTTTATAAAAAATGTATAAAAAATTAAAAAACGGCATTGTAATGCGGAAAATTTATGTTATAATTTTTAAAAAGACATATAAAAAGAAGATGATTTTTTATGAGAGGACCGATGTACGGCGGCGGACGGGGTATGCGCCCGCCCGGACCGCGCGGTTTTTTAACCGAAGAAGAAAAGAAAAATAAACCGAAGGTCACCAAAGAACTGTTAATGCGAATATTATCTTATTTAAAGCCCTATTCGTGGCAGTTTTTACTCGTTTTTGCGGCATTGCTGCTTTCGGCGGTGCTTGGACTTTTGCCGTCGGTTATAACCGGTAAAATCGTTGACGAAATAATTTCGCACGACCGCACGGTTATACGGCTTGTTACACTGCTTGTGCTTGCCTTTACGGTGCTTGCCGTATCGCAGATAATTTCGGTGCTTGAACGGTACATAAACTCCTGGATATCACAAATGATAATCAGGGATATGCGAAACCAGATGTACGACCATTTAAGCCGTATGCCCCACGCATTTTTCACCACCGAAAAGCAGGGCGATATAATTACCCGTATGAACAGCGATATAAACGGCGTAAGTTCGGTAATATCGGGAACGCTCACCTCGGTTGTAAGCAATATTTTAACCGTCGGCACTTGCGTATTTTATCTTCTTTATACCGACTGGCGGTTGGCACTTGTCGGCATTGCGATAATTCCGCTTTTAATATTCCCGACAAGGCAGGTCGGCAAAAAGCGGTGGGGACTTGTTGCTCTTTCTCAAAGTGCGCAGGACGAAATGAATCAACATATTGACGAAACACTTTCGGTCAGCGGCTCTTTGCTTGTAAAACTTTTCACCCGTGAAAAAAGGGAATATGAAAGGTTTAAAGAAATCAACCAAAAGGTCACCGATATTTCGGTAAAGGAAAACCGCACCGGCAGTTGGTTTCATGTTTTTATGGGACTGTTTATCGGTACGGTGCCGCTGCTTATCTATTTTGCAGGCGGTATAATAATCATAAAAACCACCGGAAGTAATTTAACGGTTGGCGATATAACGGTTGTGGTATCACTTGTAAACCGCCTGTACGGTCCGGTAAGACAACTGCTTGATGTCGGGGTTGACTTTACCCGTTCACTTGCGCTCTTTACCCGTATTTTCGATTATTTTGATAAACCCATTCCCATTACCGACCCCGAAAACCCGAAAACTCCCGATATGAGCGACAGTACGGTAGAGTTTAAAGATGTAAGATTTTCATATAATAAGGAAAAGGAAGTTTTAAAGGGCATAAACCTTAAAATTCCAAGCGGCAAAACCTATGCAATAGTCGGCGCTTCGGGTGCAGGCAAGTCAACCGTAATAAACCTTATACCGAGAATTTACGATGTGTCCTCGGGTGCGGTTACGGTTGCAGGGGTAGATGTAAGGGAATTTTCACTTGAATATTTAAGAAAAAATATCGGTGTTGTTTCGCAGGACACATATTTATTTAACGGCACAATAAAGGAAAACCTTTTGTATGCAAACCCCGATGCGAGTGAGAGTGAAATTGAAAACGCCTGCCGAGTGGCAAATATCAACGAATTTATAAACAGTCTGCCCGATAAGTACGATACACTTGTAGGAAACAGAGGTCTTAAACTTTCGGGCGGCGAAAAGCAAAGAATTTCAATAGCACGGGTTGTGCTTAAAAACCCGAAAATTTTAATTCTTGACGAGGCGACAAGTTCGCTCGACTCGATTTCCGAAGACCTTATTCAAACGGCACTTGAAAGAATAATGAAAGGCAGAACAAGTATTGTTATCGCTCACCGGCTTACCACCGTTCTTGCCGCCGACTGTATAACGGTTATGGAAAAGGGCGAAATAACCGCTTTCGGCACACATAAAGAACTGCTTAAAACCGACAGTACCTATAAGACACTTTACGAAACCCAGTTCAAACGGGTGATTTCGCTTGAAAGACGGCTTGACGAAAACGGGAAAATAGAGTAATATAATAAAAAAGGAGTAGTGATAATATGGACGAAGAAAAAGGATATAACCCCGATATATTAACCCTTTCGGACGACAGCGGAAAGGAATATACATTCGAGGTGCTTGATACACTTGAAAACGAAGATTCACGCTATTTGGCACTTTTGCCGCAGTTCTCCGACCCGCAGGAAATGCTTGACGATTCGGGCGAACTTGTAATCGTTAAGGTCGGCGAAGAAAACGGCGAAGAATTTTTCTATGAAATAGAGGACGACGACGAATACGAAACGGTTGCCGATGCCTTTATTGACCGCCTTGAAAACTTTTTTGATATAGAAGAAGAAAATAAAGAATAATAATTTTTAACTTTTCTTTCCTGCTCTGTTCGCGAATCGGTATTAAATAACCCTACAAGTAATTTAAACGGGATTTGTACTCGCGCGGCGGGTCTGCAGACCTCCCGCGGCGGTGCCGAGTTCGGAAGAAGGGAGCACGAAACCGTGCGGACGAAACCCACCTGAATGGAGTTCAGGTTATCTTAAATCCGTTACGGCAGAGTGGGAAAAAAGCCGCTTTAAGAGACTTGTTCTTAAGGACAGTTTTGTGAGATGACCGCCACAGAATGTGGTGAGTAAGTGCGCACTTATAAGTAAAAACAGGCTGACAATCAAAATCAGCCTGTTTTTTCTTTTTCAGTTGGTATTTTAAGTGAAATAAATCCACCCACGCACCGCCGTGCATTTCACATGCCGAAGGCGTATTTCACGCGCGAAGCGCATTTCACAAATCCCGAAAGGGATTTATTTCGTTGCGGAGTGTCCTTTAGAACACTCCGCATATAGAGTGCGTTTTTGCGATATACCGCCTATGGCGGTGCGATATGTAAAACACGATATACGGCATTCGCCGTACGATATGACCTATCGGGCGAATACGTGCCTACGGCGTAATATATTTTCCTATTTGCCTCCGCAAGCCCAAAAGGGAGGGGGACCGCTTGCGGTGGTGGGATATTATAAATTCTGCTATGCCAATAAACTGACCAATTATTTCACAGCACTTAATATATTGAAATCCCCTCGCCAACCTAACGGTCGGCCCATCTCCCCTCTATGCGAGGGGCGGATTAGATTGTGCTATCAATATATGTTGTAGGGGA
>JAZLFY010000203.1:0-6900 GCA_045616025.1 Acutalibacteraceae bacterium
CCCAATATTCAATTTAAAACAAGTCCCGGTAAACCCGGGACTATTTGTTTGTGGGGTGGAAGATGGGACTCGAACCCACGGTCTCTGGTGCCACAAACCAGCGCTTTAACCAACTAAGCTACATCCACCATACAGCGAAAACTATTATATCATATATCATTGATTTGTCAAGAAATTTTTAATAAATTATCACTTAAACACCCGTCAAATCAAATTTGGGTGTATAAGACATATCCGCACTTGATAAATCTTGAATAAAACAGTTATCAAAACCGCTGTCGGTTATTACCGATACAACCTTATCATATTCCCTTTTTGTAATTTTTCTTGAAATAATCTTATCGTCAAGTGCTTTGCCGCACGGAACATACTGACTCATTAAACTAAAATAAACACCGCTTGTATTGTTCTTTACAAATTCAAAAATCTCAATTGCATCATTTGTTGCCTGCGGTAAAAGTAAATGTCTTACAATCACTCCGCTTTGCATAACACCGTTCTTTATAACTGCTTCGCCTTTTTGACGGTATGCTTCCATAAGAGCACCTTTTGCATAATCGGGATAATCTTCGGCATAAGAATATTTTTTGGCTTTTAAAGGGTCAATATACTTAAAATCGAGCAAATAAATATTAATGAATTTTTCAAGTGTTTTAAAAGTTTCAACCTTTTCATAACCGCTGCTGTTATAAACTATCGGAATACTTGGTTTATAAATGGAAAGCGCCTCAATAATTGCATTAATGTAATGTGTCGGTGTTACAAGATTTATATTGTTCGCTCCCCTGTCTTCAAGTTTTTTAAAAATTTCCGACAGTTCTTTTGCGCTAACCGTTTTACCATACAAATTATGGCTTATATCACCGTTTTGACAGTATATGCAACCTAGTGAGCAACCCGAAAAGAAAACCGCGCCCGAACCGTTTTTACCGCTAATTACCGGTTCTTCAAAATAATGCAAGTCTGCCCTTGCAATTATTGGAATTATGGGGCTTTTACAGTATCCGCCGATGTTTTCATTTTCGTTTCTTTTTGCGTTACAGTTTCTCGGACATAGGTTGCATATCATTATTCTGTACCGGTCTTTCTTTTTTGGGTAAAATTTTCTTTTTTATAACAACATCGTCATAAGTTTTTCGTGCGCTTACCCGTGCTATTAGTTTCTTTTGACAGTTAGTGCAAAAAAACTCTGCATTAAAATTCCTGTTGTGATAATGCCACTTTTTCTTTTGAATAATTTCACCGTTACAAAGAGGACAAACAAAATCAAAAGAGTTTTTAGGTATATCGGGACTGTCAATCTTATCAATAAAATGCGCCTTAAATTGCAATCTGTTGAAAAATTCGGGATTGGAAGTGTCTTTAATTAATGCGGTAAACCGTTCTTCGTTATAACACGATTTAAGCAACAAACCGCTTAAAACACTATCGTCTTTTGCAGTGTGCAAATAAAAATTTTCGGTTTTGACCTTTAATATTTCGGCGGCATGTTCAAGTGAAATTTGTGATTTATCCTCATATCCCAAAAGCCGCAATTCACCCTGCACAAATTTTTGTAAATCAAGGTACTTTTCTATCTTGAATTTAACACCTTTAATTATATTCTTTTCGTTTTCAATTATGGTATAAAGGTCAGATGTACTCCAGGTCATTACAACCGAATTATCCCCTATAAATTCATTAAAATTTGATACGGCATCTTCTATTTTGTCACCCGAAAGCATCATTTGTTTGGTTATTCCCGTAAGGGTTGTAAACCTTTTGCTTACACGTTTTGAAAAAGAAGAACGAACGGTGCTTTCAAAAGTACCGAGAATATTAAAATTTTCGTCAAGTTTAACGGCGCCTATTTGTAAAATTTGATTTATAAACCGCTTTTGCGGCGGAAAATAGGCACTGTCCCACTCCATATCAAGAATAACATAATTCATTATTTATTCCTTGCCTCAAATTTCATTCTTTGTTCTTTGCCTAATATTCTTTTTCTTAAACGGATGTTGTTTGGTGTGATTTCAACAAGTTCGTCATTTTTGATAAATTCAAGTGACTGTTCAAGACTTAAAACACTGTGCGGAACAAGTCTTAAAGCATCGTCCGAGCCGGAAGAACGGGTGTTTGTAAGATGTTTTTCTTTACATACATTACATACAATATCCTCATTTTTCGGGTTTTCGCCGACAATCATACCCTCATATACGGGAACGCCTGCACCAATGAACATACGACCTCTGTCCTGGGTATTAAACAAACCGTACGCCGTAGAAGTTCCTGTTTCGTGCGCTATAATCGAGCCGGTGTTTCTCTGCTCAATATCGCCCTTAAATTCTTCATAATCATAGAAAACATGGTTCATAATACCGTTACCGTTAGTATCGGTCATAAATTGTGAACGGTAACCTAAAAGTCCTCTTGCGGGGATTAAAAATTCAAGATGAGACATACCGCCGTCTCTTGTTCCCATATTGCGAAGTTCTGCATGACGGGTGCCGAGTCGTTCCATAACCGAGCCGACATAATCTTGCGGAACTTCAATCATTAAAAGTTCTATTGGCTCAAGCAGTCTGCCGTCTTCACTTTTCTTATAAATAACTTCGGGTGGAGAAACCTGAAATTCAAAACCCTGACGGCGCATTGTCTCAATTAGTATTGAAAGATGTAATTCGCCGCGTCCCGAAACTTTGAAAGTATCTGCTGAATCGGTTTCCTCAACACGCAAACTTACATTGGTCATAACCTCTTTAAAAAGGCGTTCACGGATATTTCTTGATGTAACATACTTTCCGTCTTGTCCTGCAAAGGGAGAATTATTAACCATAAAGTTCATTGAAAGTGTCGGCTCGTCAATTTTAACAAAAGGTAACGGCTCAATAGTGTCTTTATCACAAGCCGTTTCGCCTATTTCAAGTTCATTTATACCTGAAACCTGAATTATATCACCGACTTTGGCTTCGGAAACTTCAATTCGTTTAAGGCCTTCAAACATAAATATTTTGCCTATTTTAACATTGCTTGAAGTGCCGTCTTTATGGCAAAGTGCAACCGTCTCTCCGGTTTTAACACTACCACGAACAACACGGCCGCCACCGATTCTGCCGATATATTCGTCATATTCAATATTTGTAAACAATAATTGAAGCGGTGCTTCACTATCTCCTGACGGCGGATTAACCGCTTTAACAATTTCTTCAAAAAGCGGTTTCATATCTTCACCTTTTTTATCGGGTGTATAGGAAGCAAAGCCATCACGGGCCGAAGCAAAGACAACCGGAAATTCAATTTGTTCATCGTCTGCACCGAGTTCAATAAACAAATCAAGAACTTCGTCAACAACTTCGTGCGGTCTTGCTGCAGGTCGGTCAATTTTATTAATTACAACAACCGCCTTTTTTCTTAAAGCAAGTGCTTTTTTAAGAACAAAACGGGTTTGAGGCATACAACCTTCAAAAGCATCAACAAGCAACAATACGCCGTCAACCATTTGAAGAATTCGCTCAACCTCACCGCCGAAATCGGCATGTCCCGGTGTGTCGATAATATTAATTTTAACGCCGTTATACATAACCGATGTATTTTTAGAAAGAATTGTTATTCCTCTTTCTCTTTCAAGGTCGTTAGAGTCCATAACCCTTTCATCAACCGCTTCATTTTGACGAAAAGTACCGCTTTGTTTAAGCAGTTGGTCAACAAGTGTTGTTTTACCGTGGTCAACATGAGCGATTATGGCAACATTTCTTAAATTTTCTCTTTTTTCAATAGACATTTACTCGTCCCCTAAAATATATCTTTACAAAATATATATTATAATTAATATATCTTAACTTGTCAAATAAATTATGTTGAAATTTTGCAGTATTTGTACTATAATTAAGCAAAATGACAACATAAAGGAAAATATTATGAATGTAATTTTTTATACACTCGGTTGCAAGGTTAATCAATACGAAACCCAAGCAATGCGTGAAGAATTTTTAAAGCGCGGCTTTACGGATAACAGTAATATATTACCCGATGCAGTAATAATCAATTCCTGCTCTGTTACGGCAGAAAGTGACCGTAAAACAAGACAGTTGCTTAATAAAGCAAGAAGAAAATTCCCAAATGCCGTAATAACCCTTACCGGTTGTTCTGTTCAGGCATTTCCGAAAGATTATGAAATTAGTGTTGCAAATGTTGTTATCGGCAATAAAGATGTAAAGAAAGTTGTTGACGAAACTTGTAATGCGCTTAATAACAAAAGTGATTTTTATAGCATTATCAAGCATACACCCGACGAAATTTACAATACTTTACCGATAAGCAGTTTTGAAGAACGCACCCGTGCTTTTATGAAAATTGAGGACGGTTGCGAAAGGTATTGTTCTTACTGTATTATTCCCTTTGCAAGAGGAAAAGTTCGTTCAAGAAGTATTGAAAGCATAAAAGCAGAAGCAGAAAATCTTTCAAAAAACGGGTTTAAAGAAATTGTGCTTGTCGGTATAAATCTTTCGGCTTATGGCACGGATATAGGCAAAAACCTATGCGATGCGGTTGATACTGTTTGTTCTGTTGACGGAATATTAAGAGTGCGGCTTGGCTCGCTTGAGCCCGACCATATCACCGAGGAAATGCTTAAAAGGTTTAAAGTTCAAGATAAATTTTGCGAACAGTTCCACTTGTCTTTACAGTCTGGTTGTGATAATATACTTAAGCGGATGAACCGACATTATGACAGTGCTTTTTATTATGATTTAATAACAAAAATCCGAAATGTTTTTGAAAATGCATCTATAACAACCGATATTATGGTTGGCTTTGCAGGTGAAACCCAAGAAGAATTCAGGGAAAGTTTAGCATTTGCAAAAAAGGTTAAATTTGCCCGTGCGCATATTTTCTGCTATTCAAGGCGTACGGGAACTGTTGCGGCAGCACTTAAAGATCAGGTTACAAATGCAGAAAAGCAAAACCGTTCAAAGCAAATGACAGAAGTGACAAAAGAAACCGAAACTGAATTTTTAAAATCTCAAGTCGGCAAAACTTTTACCGTACTACTTGAAAATAAAAACACAGGTTACACCAAAAATTATTCAAGGGTAAAAGTATTAAATTCAAATGAAAATATCGGTACTGTTATTAATGTAAAAATCACCGATACCGAAAATGAATATCTTATAGGAGAAATAATATGAAAGTAACAGTTATCCAACCCGAATATTCAACCGATTTTTCAAAATGTGATTTCTATTTTGAAAAAATGGTAAAATTACTCGATAAAATTGATTCGTCAGATATTATCGTTTTACCAGAAAGTTCAGATATTCCCTGCCGTGCCGGTAATTATGAAGAGCATATAGACGCTGTAAACCGATTTAACAAAAGATTAATTGATAAATGCACCGAAACTGCAATAAGATGTAAAAGCATGGTTTTTGTTAATGCAACAGATGTTCAAAACGGAAACTATAATACAACATTTACAATATCCAAAGACGGCGAAATAATTGATAAATACTATAAAGAACATTTAACACCGTCAGAGCCGATTAAATACAAGCGTGTCAGTGATTATTCGTTTGAATATTCCGCACCACATATTTTGGAAACCGATAATTTAAGAATAGGCTTTTTGACCTGCTATGATAACTATTTTTATGAAAACTATTCTAATTTGGCAAGATATAACCTTGATATAATAATTGCCTGTTCTCACCAAAGAAGCGATTTACACGAACCGCTTAAATTTATGACACAATTTTGCGCATATAACACAAATACTTATGTTTTGCGTTCTTCGGTTGGTATGGGTGACGATTCATTACCCGGTGGCAGCAGTATGATAGTATCACCAAAAGGCGAAGTATTGGCGGAACTGTTTAACAAAGAAGGTATAATCAACGCCGAAATAAACCCGAAAGATAAATATTTAAAGCCTGCAGGATTCGGCAATCCGCCTGCGGCCCATTACGAATACATTGAAAGCGGCAGAAGACCGTATAAATACCGTCCTGCAGGAAGTGCGATATGCAAAACGGACGAGCAAATGCCCTATCCCCGCGTTTGCGCTCACCGTGGATTAAACAGAATTGCACCCGAAAACAGTTTACCGGCATACGGTGCGGCGGTAGCACTTTCTGCCGAAGAAATAGAATTTGATTTAAGATATACAAAAGACGGCGAAATTGTATCTGTTCACGACTACAAACTTGAACGGGTATCTAACGGAACGGGTAAAATTTCAGATTACACATACGAAGAACTTTTACAGTTTGATTTCGGCAGTCATTTCAGTGATAATTTTAAAGGACTTAAAATAATTAAATTTGAAGAAATACTTAAAAAGTTCGCCTGTCATGTAATTATGAACATACACGCAAAAAACATTCCTAAATTTCTTGATGAGGAAAAAATTATAAAAAAAATTGTGTCTTTAATAAAACAGTACGACTGTGAAAAATATGTCTATATAATGACGGGAAATGACGAACTTATGCTTAAATTCAAAGAAATTGCGCCCGAAATCCCCCGTTGTGTAGGTGCGGGAGTCATAATGAATGAAGATGAAGTGTTACCGAACAAATCATACGAAATCGTTGACAGAGCAATTAAAATGGACTGTCAAAAAGTTCAACTCTTCAAGCCGTTTTTCACACAAGAAATGATAGATAAAGCGCATAAACACGGCATAATTTGTAATATGTTTTATTCAGATGATGAAGAAGAAACAAAAGAATTTTTAAATATGGGTATTGATGTAATACTTACTAACGATTTTTGTAATATTTCAAGAGTTGTTAAAGAATTTAAAGCCAGCAGTACAACTTAAAAAGTTGTACTGCTTTTTGTAAATTTAACTTGACAAAAAGGCAACAATATTATAATATATTTAAGTGCCTAAATGCCGCTGTGGCGGAATTGGCAGACGCA
>JAZLFY010000204.1:0-10373 GCA_045616025.1 Acutalibacteraceae bacterium
ATAAGACATTTTCAGGTTGCAGCGACAACACCGACAGCACCGTGAAGTTTATTTATAAAACAGACGAAATAAAGTAAAAAAACGCCCAATTTTTTCAATGAAGGTGCCCTGACGGGCTAATGAAAAATGAAGGCGCTGTCGCTAACAAAGAAATTATTGTGCCTACGGCGTAAATAAAATCTCTAACGAGATTTTAAGTGATATTTGACCTTGCGGTCAAGTGAAATTGCCTTTCGGCAGTGAAATTTACCTAACGGCAAGTGAAATATCCGCTTTGCGGATGTTAATGTGCCTACGGCGTAATATAAAAAACGGGTTGTCGAGGGCGACAACCCGTTATAAATGCAGTCCGCAGGACACCTACCGTCTATCGTATAGCATCTAACATCTATCATCTATTAACGGGAGTGCATTGCACTCCCGTTACTTCTTATCGCAATTATCTTTTTGGGGGCAACCGTCACAGCCAAGACACTTGCCCTTTTTTCTGTTTTTAACAAGTCTTACTATAACAAAAACAACAACTGCGGCAAGTATAACCGCCGTTATAACGGTTGCAGAATTAATCTTAAACACAGTAAAACCACCTTTAAAGCCACATTACCGCAAACATTACGGCGGTTACCACAACAACATAAATAACCGTGGGAATAACATTTATTCTAATAATTTTACCCTCTTTACCAGAAATACCTACCGTTGCGCAGGCGGCGACGGTGTTGTTTACGCAAATCATATTACCTATTGCACCGCCGATAATTTGAAGTGCCACAATGTTTACGGCATTAAGGTTAAGGTTTAGCGCCGACTGGTACTGAAGATTTGTAAAAAGAGTATCCGACACGGTGTTGGAACCCGAAACGAAAGCACCCAAAACACCGATAACGGGGGAAAATATAACATACAGTTTTTGTCCTGCTTTTGAAAGTGTTTGCGCCATATAAAAAATCATACTTTTGGTGGCGGTATCGTTAACATCGTTACTGCCCGAATACCGCATAATCTGAACAAGCGCAAGCCCGAAAACAATCGCAATTGCCGCACCGCTTAACTGTTTTAAGGAATCACCCCAAGCGGTTTTAACACTCTTTTTGTCCATTTTGTGAAGCAGAATTGTAATAAGCGCCACAATAACAAAAACCGTACCGGGAAGATAAGCCCATTTAAGCGTGTATGCCGTACCCTCTACACCGAAAAGTGTTGGGAATTTAACCGTAAAGAAATCTTTTTGCAAAAAGTCTTTAATGCCGAGTGCGGGAATACGGGTTAAAATAAGGCAAATGGCAATAATAACATAAGGAAGCCACGCCTTTATAAGCGAAAGCCCTTTGCCGTCTGTTTTTGCATCCTCTTTTGAAACTGCCGTGCTTTCAATACCGTCGTTTTCAAAAGTCCATACATTTTTCGGCACTAAAAAGCCCTTTTTCGCCGCAAGTACGGTTATCGGCAGACCGATAAGCGCACCGAGCAGGGATGGGAATTCGTACCCGAAAAGGTAGGATACCAAAACATAAGGAACAGTAAAGGAAAGTCCTGCAAACAAGCCGAAAGGCAGTACCTCAAACGCCGGCTTGAACGAACGCTTTTTACCGAAAAACTTGCACATAATCGAGACGGCAATAAAGGGAATAAACACGCCCATAATCGCGTGTGGTATTGCCGTCCAAAGAGAGAGCGAAGAAGTAAAAGATTTTGTCGCAATATCGGTGCCCAAACACTGTACCGACTGTGCAACCGGCGCACCGATAGCACCAAAAGAAACGGCGGTACTGTCACATATAAGCGCAACAACCGCCGCCGCAAGCGGAGGAAAGCCGAGACTTACAAGAAGCGGGCCTGCAAGTGCCGCAGGAGTGCCGAAACCTGCCGCACCCTCAATAAACGAAACAAAGGTAAACCCGACAATAATCGCCTGAATACGCGAGTCGCCGCTTACCTTTTTAAAACCGTTGTTTATGCTTGACATACCGCCCGAATTTTTAAGGGTGTTCATCAAGAGTATTGCACCGAAAACGATAATCAATACATCAAGCGATGATATACCGCCGTAAAGTGAAAAAGCGGCAACCGATACAATATCCATTTTCCAAAATGCCACCGCAAATATTGATGCTAAAAGCCACGAGCCGGGCAGAGCAAATTTTGCAGGGCAGTTAAAAGCAGCCATAGCGATAACGCACAAAAGAATAGGTAAAAAAGCAAGTAAAGCCAACATGAAGTTTCTCCTTTATATTTTCGCTTTGTTAAGCATTGATTTTCTGTATTTAAGGGGTGAGATACCCGTCGCTTCTTTAAATTTACTGTTGAAATAACTTTGCGAGGAAAAGCCGCATTTTTCGGATATTTCAAGTATGCTATTATTGTCCGTAAGCAATAGTATTTTTGCCTTTTCTATGCGGCAGTCAAAGACAAATCTTGCAGGTGTTTTGCCGAAAAAGGCAGTGAAAATCTTGTGGAAATAGATTGGACTTAAATTTGCCTTTTTTGCAAGCGTTTCAAGATTTAATTCTTCTTCGCAGTGATTTTTTATGTACTTTTCAATTTTTATCAGTTCGTCGGTGTGGTTGTATTCCGCCGAAAAACGGGCGGTTTTAAGATTAAGAATTTGCGGCAGTTCCGATAAAAGCGCCGACACATTTTTCAAAAGCAAAAGTCGGTTTTGAAAAGAGTTGTCCGATTTATTAAAGTTTACAAGACCCTCAAAAATCCGTGTCGGTATGGCGCGTTTACCAAGCAGAGCATAGTCGGGTAGCGACTTAAGAAAGTCAGCCAGTTCACCGTCGGCGGAGGAAATGTGGATAAAAAAGCACTTAAAGTGCAAATGACTTTGTCTTTTCATACCGGGCTTTCCGCATATAAAAACACCCGGCACAAGACCTTTTCCGTTGCCGTTTAAGTAGGTTTTCGCATCTTTGGTGCAGTCTGTTACGAATTCTATTTCGTATTCGTTAACGGTGCGCGGCGTTGAAATTTTGCCGTGCGGCATAATAACCCTTGTGTCAAAAATCCCGAAATTGCCCACCGTAAACGGCGGAAATTCAAAAAAATATTCGTTTTCCATAATTTTTCTCACCAAAAAAGATAAGATTTTGATAAAAAATGCAAACATATTAAAAGAAAAGAATTTGCACTTAATATATAATGATTATAGCAATTATTTTCAAAATTGCAACAAATTTTTAAACAAAATTTTTAAAAAAAGGTGTGGGCTTTATGAAAAAGTATGAAGTAGCAGGGCACGAACCGAGTTTTCTACCTGAATTGGAGGGGTACAAACTTGTTTGGAGTGATGAGTTTGACGGTACGGAATTAAACCGTGATAACTGGCAGTTCCGTACATCCATGATGGGTGAAAGATGGCCGTCCTGGACCGAAAGCGAAAAGGCGCTTTATCTTGACGGTCAGTCTAATGTTGTCTTTAAACTTATTAAGGACGAAACCGACGGGCATTTATGCTGTGCACAGTTACAGACCGGCTCAAATGCGTTTGATGAGCCGAATGCCTCGGGTAACAGTGACCAGGGCGACGCAATGACTCAGCAAAAGGACAATATGCGCTGGCGTGTAGGAAAATTAAAACCGCAAAAGCATCTTTTTAAATACGGTTATTATGAATGCCGTTGTAAATTACAGCAAAAGGCAGGTTGGTGGTCTGCTTTCTGGATGCAGTCACCCTCTATCGGTACCACCCTTGATGCCAAATCTTCGGGCAGCGAGGTTGATATTATGGAATCGTTCAAGCCAAACACAATGCAGTGGAACAATGTCTTTTCCGCAGGATACGGTGTTGATTGCCGCCGCACAAAATTAGGTCCCGTAAGGCGTGATATTGACGGAAGCGTATGGCACCGTTTCGGTCTTTTGTGGGAAGAGGACAAATACACATTTTTTGTTGACGGTGAAAAGACATACGAAACAAGTGAAGATGTTTCGCAAATTCCCGAATTTTTGCTTATTTCCACCGAGGTTTACGGTTACCGTAAAGAAGGTCGCGCGCCTATTCCCGAATCATATGAAGCAGTGGGCGACGAATTTAAGGTTGACTATGTAAGAGTATTTCAAAAGGAGAAATAATAATGAAAATTACCGACATTAAAACATTTAAAGTTGACTGTTTTCGCACAAACTGGGTTTTTATTAAGGTTTACACCGACGAGGGTATTGACGGTGTGGGCGAAGCCACGCTTGAATACAAAGAAAAGGCGCTTGAAGGTGCGGTTGAGCATTTAAAGGAAGCACTTGTCGGTCAAAATCCGCTTAACATTGAAAAGATTTTCCATGACAGTTACCGTGATGCCTACTGGCGCGGCGGCGCCGTGCTTATGAGTGCGCTTTCCGCCGTTGAAATGGCACTTTGGGATATTTTGGGTAAACACTTGGGCGTTCCCGTTTATCAACTTTTGGGCGGCAAGATAAACGAAAAAGTCCGCATTTATGTTAACGGTTGGTTTGCAGGGGCAAAAGAGCCCGAAGAATTCGGCGAAAAGGCAAAAATCGCCGTAGAGCGCGGCGTTACCGCTATGAAATGGGACCCGTTCGGCAAATCTTATCTTGAAATCAGTAACGAGGACCTTGACCGTGCGCTTCGCTGTATCGGTGCGGTGCGTGATGCGGTAGGTAATAAGGTTGATTTGCTTATCGAGGCACACGGAAGATTTAATGTACCTACGGGTATAAAAATCGCAAAAGAAATTGAACAGTTTAAACCGATGTTGCTTGAAGAACCAACACCCCCCGATAATCTTGAAGCATTAAAGGCGGTAAGGGATAAATCGCCCGTTGCCATTTCGGCAGGCGAGCGCCTTTACACCTTAAAATCGTATAAAGATTTGTTTGAAATGCGCGCGGCAGATTATATCCAACCCGATATTTCCCACGCAGGCGGCATTATGGAACTTAAAAAGATTGCGGCGGTCAGCGAGGCATATTATATCCCCTTTGCACCGCATAACCCGTCAGGTCCGGTCGCCAATGCGGCAACACTTCAAATTGCGGCTTGCTGCCCGAATTTCAGTATTCTTGAAATTATGTACAACGATGTTGAGTGGCGCAAGGATGTTACAAACGAAAAACTTGAATATAAGGACGGTTACATCACCGTACCCGACAAACCGGGACTCGGCATTGAAATTGATGAAAGCGAGTGCTTAAAACACCCCTATTCTCCCCACACACTCCGTCACTATACCGGTAAACTTACCGATATAAGACCGCCGAAATCGGAATTCTATTTTTAAGGAGAATTTTTAAATTATGAAAAAAGCAGTATTTGTTACCGGCGGTACCGACGGTACGGGACTTGCCTGCGCCTGCCGTTTTGCAAATGAGGGGTACGATGTTTTCGTCACTTCAAGGGACGGCAAAAGGGCAAACGAGGGTGCCGAAAAAATCGCAAAGGAATACGGTGTCTTTGCAAAGGGCTTTGAACTTAATATAAATAATGAAGAAAGAATTAAGGAAATATTTGCCGAAATCGACAAAACGGGGCGCACCGTAATATCGGTTGTATTAAATGCCGCCGATTTGGGCTTCGGCACCGACCCTGCCGCCGGTCTTGACTTTTTCACCCAAAGCACCGGGGAATTTTTAAGGGTGTTTGAAACCAATGTTCTTTGGAACTTTATGATTATCCGTCAGGCGGCTATCCGTATGAAAGAGGTTAAAAAAGGCGCAGTTGTCTTTATCGCCTCAAACACCGCCTACCGTGCAATACCCAACCGCGCGGCATACTGTGCCTCAAAGGGCGGTATGCTCTCCCTTTCAAAAGCACTTGCGGTTGATTTAGGTCAGTACGGTATCCGTTCAAATGCCGTCTTGCCCGGCACCATTAAAACAAAGCGCTGGGTTGCTATGGGCGACCGCCAGATAGTTAGCGGCAAACTCACCCCGATAGGTGACATTTCCGATTATGAAGACATCGCAAACGCCGCATATTTCCTCGGCAGTGACGAATCTAAAAATGTTACCGGCGCGGAAATTATTGTGGACGGCGGTATGTCTTGCCAACTTTATCCGCAGGAACTTAACCGTTTAAAGAAAAAAGAACTTGATAACGAAATGTAAAAAAACACCCGATAATAAAAACGCACTCTAGACGGAGTGCGTTTTTGCAATATACCGCCTTTGGCGGTACGATATGTAAAACACGATATACGGGATTCGCCGTACGATATGCCCTGTCGGGCGAATACGTGCCTACGGCGTTATATAAAACGGAACACATAATATGCGTTCCCTACAAATTATGTCAATATATATTGATATGTTGTAGTGGGCGGCACCTTGACGTCCCGTTAATTTCGCACAAAATAAATTACAACATACCGCAAACCGCTTTACTTTTTTATTTATTCTTTGTATAATGATTTCGGTGATGTTATGAACATTATTGAATATGCAGAGAAACTTTTAAATGCCGACCTGTCGGCGGTGGAATTTAAAACGGGAAACGATGTCAGTGTAATTCAAAAAGACGGCAAAGCCACCGTCTTTTCAAACACGCCAAGCGGAAAACTTCGCGGCATTTCGCTTTACCTTTTAAACCGTCAAAACGGCGATTTTCAGATAAGCGAAAAGCGGCACTTTGAAAAATTCGGTGTTATGCTTGATGTTTCGCGCGGCGGTGTTATGCGGACAAAGCGGTTAAAGGAATTTATCTTCCGTTCCTGCCTTTGCGGTGCAAACCTTTTTTCGCTTTATATGGAGGATGTTTATACACTTTCCGATTATAAGCATTTCGGTTATCTTCGCGGCGCATATTCGGATGATGAAATAAAGGAAATTGTCGACTTTGCCGAAACGCTCGGCGTTTCTGTTGTGCCTGCAATTCAAACACTCGGTCACATGGCGCAGTACCTTTCGTGGAAAGGTGAAACAAAAGCGATTAAAGACACAAGAAGTGTCCTGCTTGCAAAGGAAAAAGAAACCTTTAAGTTTTTAGAAGCCGAACTTGATAAAATTAAACTGCTCTTTAAATCAAACCGTGTGCATATCGGTATGGACGAAGCGCACGATGTAGGGCTTGGCAATTACCTTAAAAATAACGGCTTCAAGGATAGGCACCAAATTTTGCTTGACCATTTAAACCGTGTAACCAATATGTGTAAAAGCCGTGGACTAACTCCTGTTATGTGGAGTGATATGTTCTTCCGCCTTTCTTCAAAAACGGGCGATTATTACGATTTGTCCGCACCCGTAAGGGAGGATATAAAGGACAAAACCGGTAATGTTAATTTAATGTATTGGGACTATTACCACGAAAGCCCCGAACATTACGAAAAGATGTTTTCACGGCACAAAAAACTGACAGACAACATAAGTTTTGCAGGTGCGGTATGCACTTTCCGCGGTATGTTCCCCGATTTCGGCACTACATTTAACTGCACCGTTCCTGCGCTTAATGCCTGCATTGATAACGGCATAAACGAAGTCTGGGCGACCATGTGGGGCGACGATGGATGCGAAACCGATTATTTTGATGCGCTGTTCGGCTTTGCGCTTTTCGGCGAATACTGTTTTTGCGGCAAGTCTGCAAATATTCAATCGGCGGTCAAAATGGGTGAACTTATAAGTGGGGTAAGTGAAGAAAACGCTGCTTCAATGACGGCGGCATTTTATTATAAATATACCACACCGCTTTACTGGGGCGATATATTCTTTAATGCCACGGGCGAAGATTTTTCGGACGGATATGCCGAAATGCAGTTTAAGGCATTTGCCGTAAGTGACGACGAATTTATAAATTCGGTACTGCGTATTCTTGCAATGAAAGCACATATATATAAAGATTTGCAAATTGCCTATAAATCGGGCGAGAGTTTAAGGGAATATATTTACGGCATTTTACCCCTTTTGCTTGAAAATCTTAAAACCGCAAAAGAATTGCATTTAAAGAAATTCAAACGGAATAATAAGGTGTTCGGGCTTGAAATTCTGCAAAGCCGTTATGCCACCGCAATAAACCGTGTTGAGTATGCAATAGAAGTTTTAAAAGATTTTGAGGACGGCAAAACCGACAAAATCGAAGAACTTGAATACACTCCGCAGTACGGCGACACAAAAGGCAGATATTATAACCTTTCCGCGTTTACAAGAAGTACGGATGTGAGTATATAAATTTTCCTGTTTGCCTCCCCTTAGGGCAGGGGAGGCAAATTTGTGCTATCAATTTATATTGATATATTGTAGGGGAAGGCACCCGCTCGACGTCCCGTTATAAATACCGTCCGCAGGACAGCTACCGTCTAATGTCCGGTATCCAACACCCGGTACGGGAGTGCTTTGCACTTCCGTTTTGCTATTTTTGTCCAAAACCGGTTAATATTTTTCTTGCTATATTTATAATGATATTCTATAATATTAATAACTAAAAAATTATATATGGTGGGAATTATGAAAAACATTTTTAAAAAAACTCTCTGTTTTACATTATCGCTTTTAATCTGTACGGCGGTGCTTGCGGGTATTCCGTTTTCTGCCGAAACGGTTTACGATGCAACCGTTTATGTTAAAAGTACAGGTGACGACCAAAACGCAGGTACTACCGCAGAAACGGCAGTAAGGACCTTAAAGGGCGGTTATGCCGCACTTAAAACGGCGCTTGGTGCAAAAAGCAGTCAGGCATCGGCAAACGGTAAAATTGTTTTGCTTGACAGTACCGCTATCGAGGTCGGCACAACGGTTTCCGCATCGGCGGCGGCACACCCTTATACCGTAACGGTAACAGGTGCTACACCCGATACGGCAATTTCGTTTTATGATGTTTCGGGTGGTAAACAGGGTTACTATAACCATTTAGGACCTACGGTTTACGAAAATATAACACTTAAAAACGATAAATCGGCAAACAATTATTTTAGTTTACATACTTCAAGTAAACTAACCTTTAATTCGGGCATTACCGTTAAAAAGAATGCAAGTAATTACGGTATTTCACTCGGCGGCTCACTTCAGGGCACAAATGCTTCAAACGATACCGAAATAAATATTAATTCGGGCGATTTTCGTATAATTTATGTTGCAGGTTACACAAGTTATGTAAACGGCCACACCGCAACCCTTAACCTAAACGGCGGCAGTGCCGAGCGTGTTTGCGGCGGTTACCAGAAATATAACGGCAATTTGGTGTATAACATCAAAAATGCAACCGCCGGCGAGGTTGATTTTGAGCCGTATAACAGCAATAAAACAGTCGGCAGTCCCTTTGCAGGTGATTTGACCGTTAATCTTGAAAACGCACATATAACGGGTGATATGTTATGTCCGCTTACAAGCCCCTTAAACGGCGATTTGACCGTAAACATTTCGGGTGATACCCAAATTGACGGCGACTTTAAACCGACAAGTCAAAAAGAGGTTTTTGTAAATGTTGAACTCGAGAGCGGCAAAACGGTCAAATTTACCGGCAACGAAAAGATAAATGCCGATACAGTTACGGCAAACGGCGGCAAATTGGTGCTTGGCGCCAACACCGCTTTTTATGCAAAGACCGTCAGCGGCACGGCAAACTTTGATTATGCGGATATTCCGCAAAGCACCGTTTTTGTGTCCGCACCGGTTGCCACCCCCGATACGGCATTTAATTATGTGGGCGGCGGCAAACTTGACATTACTACCGACAGTACATTAAAAAAATGGTCGGTTACAGACAGCGGCGAGCCCACAAAAGGACTTATTCTGACCGCACCAAAAGATGTTACGGTGAAACTGTACAGCGGCTTTAAGAGTACCGCCACACAAATCACCGAAAGCAAGACAGAAACAACGGGCGATATAACAAAACACTACTTTAATAATCTTGCAAGCGGAAAATATAACTATAAATCAAGCGGTACTGATTACTATACCGTTCAGAAAAACATATATCTTTCACCCGAAGAAGCGGCAACATTTACAACCGTTTCGGCAGACCCCGGCAAGAAAACGGGGCAGGGCTTTGAAGCCACCGGCACTATAACCCAGTATGCCGACGAGGTTGAACAAAATATGCTCGGCGCAAAGGAAAATTGGAAAACCGCATACGCCGATGCCTACACCACCCCCACAATGAAAGATGGCAACAAAAAGGCGGCAAACGAATTTACCACACAGTCGGAAATGGAAGAAACGGTTGCCGATATTAAGGCAAACGGCAGTAACAAAGATAATATGTATGTGTATAATCTTTGTGTCACACCCGGATATAACTTTAATATGCCGCTTGTAATATTTACAAAAACCGATTTAAGCGGCGCAGCAACTTGGCAGGAAGCAGTAACCGAAATTAAGAAAAATTCACTTCTTAACATTGAATATGAAGCGCAAATACACGGCAACGAACCGGCGGCAGGCGAGGGCGCACTCGGTATAATGCGTTCACTTGGCGGTGACTACGG
>JAZLFY010000205.1:0-1931 GCA_045616025.1 Acutalibacteraceae bacterium
ATAGCGTAGGCTCGGTTTTTAAACCCTGCATTGCCGCCGCAGTTATTGAAAACGGTTTTGGTGAAATGACCATTTGTTGTGAGGGTAAAACCGTAATTGAGGGCAGGGCGTTTAATTGCCATAAGCACGACGGACACGGAACGGTTGATTTAAGCGGTGCGCTTAAAGGCTCCTGCAACTGCTTTTTTTACAATGCGGCAATATCACTCGGCAAGGACACCGTTTATAAATATGCAAAAAAATTTGATTTCGGCAATAAAATATTATTTGCTAATAATATGTTTACCGATAAAGGCATTATTTCAAATGACCTTTCAAGCCCCTCAAAACTTGCAAACTTTGCAATAGGGCAGGGGGAAACCTTAATTTCGCCGGTTGGTATGTTAACACTTTACTGTGCAATAGCAAACGGCGGCAAATACCGTCTGCCGTCGGTTGTTGAAAAAACCGTAATAAACGGGGAAGAAGAAAAATTCAAAACATCCGCTTTAACCGCACCCATAAAACCTGAAACGGCAAATATGATAAAAAACGATTTAAGCGAGGTCATACTCTCGGGTACGGGCAATGCCGCCAAAAGCGAAAAAGTAACCGCCGCCGGTAAAACGGCGACGGCTCAAACAGGACGAAAAGATAAAGACGGTAAAGAGATAAATAACAACTGGTTTTGCGGCTTTTTTCCGCTTGACACACCTAAATATGCCGTAATCATAATGTCGGAAAAGCAGGGAAGCAAAACCCCGTCTCAAATCTTTAAGGAAATAAGCGAGGAACTGTCCTGATTTTTGAAAAAAGCTTTAAACATTTTAAAAACGGCATTTTTGCATACCGTTTCACCGTGTTCTGTAATGTATGAACCGTAGGGCGATTTTTCCTTAAATACTTTGCAGTATTCTTTTATGTGTCCTAAATCGCCAAGTAATTTTCCCTGCACCTTTATATAAAGTATAAAACAGCCGTCGACAATAATCAGGCGGCTGTTTTTTATATCGCTCTTGTATTTTTGCCCGAGTTCATTTATAAGTTTTATCATATTTTCGCTGTTTTTGAAAACCAAAAAATATCCTTTTTGTTTTCGGTGCTTAACCGCAGACTCCTTATCGTAAAGACTCGTAAAGAAAATTGCACAACCGCCGCAAACGGGGTGAACTTCAATAAGCACCTTTTGGCAGTCAAGCGGAATTTTATTCTCCGGTAACGCGGAGGATAAAAGGGTGTTAAGCACCATTTTTGAACGCGGATGTTCGTAATCTATCATATCGTACCCACCGAAAAGACTGTTGATTTCGTCATCGGTAAGTGAAATTTTAATTTTATTTTCACCAACGGTGTCAATGTTCATAAGGCAACTCCCTATAAAAGACTTCTAAAACAAGATTATCACCGAATACCGACCTTTTCAAGAGGTAGATAATGGATAGACCGTTTAATCGTTTTGTCTGCAATTACAACCGCCTGAAATATCGCAGGGACGGGGCGGGAAGAAATCGTCGGTCGGGAATTTAATTCTTCTGAATACATCACAGGGTTGGTCGGCGGTGTCGTCGCACTGTTTTTCGGGAATACAGAAATCGTAAACCGGAATAAGCATTTGCACATTCCTTATAAGTTGAACAATGGTGAAAAGTCCGAGAGTTACATAAACCGTAGGTGTACCTACCGTTGCGTCGGTGACAAGGTTTCCGCCCACATACTCGTTAATCGCAGTCGGTATACACTCGAAATCATAAGGCTCTCTTACCTGACCTATGCGTGCGCTCAAACAAACGGGGTCTACACACTGTACGGAACAGCGTGGCATATTCGATGTGGTGTTTACGGTAAGTTCGCAGTTTTCACCCTCGTCACCCATAGTGCCGGAAAATACCTTGACATTGCCGTCGCTTCCGAACAGAATTACCTTTTTGTTAAAGCAACATACTCCGCTTATC
>JAZLFY010000206.1:0-1766 GCA_045616025.1 Acutalibacteraceae bacterium
TGAAGGAAAGCCCTCTAAATCTGATGGCCACGGCGGTAATATTATTTCAAATAATATCGTTTATATTAAAGGCGGTACAATCGCAGAAGGTATTGCAACCAATATCGGCGGCGGTAACCTATCTATGAACAACACCAACTCGAAACTGATTATGACAGGCGGTACTGTTCGTGACGGTTGGAGTCCCACAAAATATCGCGGTAATGTCTATGTTTGGAATACCGCAGGTTCAACCAAAAATGCAGACGAAAGAATGGCTACGGTTGATATGTCGGGCGGTCTTATTACCGATACAAAATCTGCTCCCCAGGGTTATTATGGCGGCGGCGTAACATTTGCCACCAAAAACCCGACAGAAAAAGACGGTGTTTATACTTATTATAATTCCACCATTAAACTTTCCGGAACTGCAAGTATTGTTGATAACCAGGGTACAAACCTTTATTTGTCAACCGGTAAATATGCAATGGTAGATAATTATTCCGGTCGCACAAGTGTTACTGCGCCTGACGGCAAGTTTGCTCTTGATGCGGCACAGTATGCTTCCTGCTTTACCGGTGACGAAGAGGGTGTAGGCTGCGGAGTTGTCGGCAACGATTTGTGGCTTGGTACAAATAGATATTGCACGGCTCACGGTCAGGTTGAATTGTTCCAGAAATATACTTCCGGTGCAATTGTTAATAATGGGCACTATTTCCTCTATAAAGATACCGAGTTAAAGAAACAGATCAATATTGGTAACTCAAGTAATACAGAAACTTCTTATATTTCGGTTGATGTTACTTTTGACCTTAACGGTAAAAAACTTATTAACACTGCCGACAAGGCAAGCAGTACGCGTGTGTTTGCCGTTCAAATGGGTTGTAATCTTAATGTACTTGATACCGACGGTAACGGCAATCAAACCGGTAGCGGTGTTATTGGAACTAAATTTGACGATATTTCCGAGGCGCAGGGTGCCGGAATATGGGTAAGAAACCGCGGTAACTGTAATTTCTTCGGCGGTACTATTGATATGACCGGTCTTAAAGCAAGTTTGAATCCCGGTACATCAGTTTGTGTTCAGGCAAGAGCATCGTTTAATCAGTACGCCGGCACAATAATGGGCGGTACTACTCAGAACAAATCCGGTGGCGGTAATGTTATCACATACGGTACCTATACACTCTATCCGGGTGCTGTAATTACCGGCGGTAAAGCACTTGGTGCTCCGAACACATATGTAAATAAAGACGACGGTAAAACCTATGACTTTTCCGAGGGTGCATACGGCGGTAATGTCTGCGTATCTACAAACGGTGTATTCAATCAACTTGGCGGTACCATTTCGGACGGTTTTGTACAAACAACAGGCGACTATCGTGAAGCAGGCGGCGGCAACATTTTTGTCGGTGAAAAAAGAACATACAATCAAATCGCAGGTACTGTAACCGGTGGTAGAGCGTCTAACGGCGGTAACATTTCTGTTGCTGAATATAAAACAACCTTTGTTAACATTTCGGGCGGTACAATCGAAAATGGTAGTGCATATAAACTTGTTAACGACGGTAAAGTTCCTTCAGGCGAATCAAATACCAACGGTTGGGGCGGCCGCGGCGGTAACATAATAACTTATACTACTGTCAACCTCAGCAATAATGCCGAAATTAAGAACGGTTATGCCGATGCAAACGGAGGTAATGTTGCATTGCGTAAAGCAACAAGTCTGTTAAATATGAGCGGCGGTAAAATAACCGGCGGTACTTGTCAGGGTCAGAAGATATCCT
>JAZLFY010000207.1:0-1494 GCA_045616025.1 Acutalibacteraceae bacterium
GTTTCGACAAAAACGGCAGAAAAACCGCCCGTTGTTGAACCGATTTTACCTATTTATAAAAAAGATGTTGCAATTAAAAAAGCGGATGAAACCGAGCCTGCACCGGTAACGGATAGGCAACTAACCCGTTCGATTATCGTATCGGCGGTAACGATTTTAATATGTATGACCTGCCTTTTCGGTGCAACATGGGCTTGGTATTCCTCCTCTGTTACTACCGGCTCCAATAAAATAAGCACCGCAACATTTGACCTTGATATAACCGTTACGGAAAAGGACACCGAAAACAAGGTTGAAAAAGATGAAGACGGTTATTTTGCACTTGAACCCACAAAAACATATACCGTAAGTCTTGCAAAGAACGGCTCGGCAAAAACGGGATTTTGTCACATATCAATAATAACGCAGGGGGCACAAAGTGCAACCGCATACTATACCGACAGTATTCCGCAGATTAATGAAACCACAAAGGAAGAAATTTCACCCTTTGTTTTCACACTTTACGGTGTCGAAAGAATTAAATTTACCGCCATGTGGGGCACTCCGCCGGCAGATCAGGCGGACAAGACCGTTAAACACAACACCCCCATTACATTTGATGTTGTATCGGCTGCACCCGCACCGACAACAACCGAAAGCAGCGAAACAAAAGGAAAATTCTCTTTAATTCCGTCAACAGATAAGCAAGAACAAACCACACAGGAAAGCAAGCCGCAAAATGAAACGGCAACAATTCCGGAAAGCAAACAAGACAATACGGCAAACACGAAGCAAAATACTTCCTCGGCAAAAACAGAGCAGTAAATTTAAGGAGAAGTTTTATGGAAAAAGCCAAAAAAAATATAGGGCAAAAAACGCTCAGTATTGTAACAACCGTACTTGTTATATTGGTCATTATAGCAGCGATTTTGCTGATGGGTGCCCGTGTAATAGGACTTCAGGTTTATACCGTAATATCCGGCTCTATGGAGCCGACATACTATGCCGGCGATCTTATTTATGTAAAGAAGGTTGCCGCCGAAGAAGTTAAGGTAGGCGAGCCGATAACCTTTATTCTCAACGAAGATTTGGTAATTGCAACCCACCGTGTTACAAAAATTGATTTAAAAAATCAGCGCTTTTATACCAAGGGCGACAACAATCAAATAGAGGATATTAACCCCGTTCATTTTAAAAATCTTGTCGGAAAACCCGTCTTTCGTATCCCCTATCTCGGATATGTTTCCACTTGGGTGCAGTCGCCTCCGGGACTATATATTGCCATAGCAGGCGGTATTGCACTGTTGGGTCTTGTATTTATTCCCGATTTGTTCCGCGGTGCTAAGGAAGACAGTTTACGCAAAAAAGAAGAAGAACTTAAAAAGCGGGAAGAAGAATTAAAAAAGAAAGAAGAAAAAATTACAGAGTAATTTATTAACCAACGGCAAAAGCATTATGTTTCATATTTTATTTACAAAAATTAAAAACTTTTTCTGGGGGGATTTTCCGATGGGA
>JAZLFY010000208.1:0-10420 GCA_045616025.1 Acutalibacteraceae bacterium
CGAACGGATGATATACAAGACTTCGTTTTGATTAATGTGCCTACGGCGTAATTTAAAACGAAACGCATACTATGCGTACCCTACAAAACATAATTGATATATTGTAGGGCGGTCGCTGCCGCCGTTTAATACATATTGACAAATAAACGGCGGGTGAATTATAATAAACCCATAAACATTTAAAGGGTGATTAACTTGAAAATTTATCTTGCCGGACCGCTGTTTTGCGAGGGCGAAAAAATTATTAATCAAAAAATAACCGACCTGCTTGAAAGTTTCGGTTATTCGGTATTTTTGCCGCAACGCGACGGTGTTCTTGCAGCGGAATTTTCGGGCAAAAGCGAAACGGAAATTTATGACATTGTATTTAAAAAGGATTATTCCCACTTAAAAGAGTGCGATGCGCTTCTTTTCGTGCTTGACGGCAGAGTGCCCGACGAGGGCGGATGTGTGGAACTTGGCATTGCTTACGCGCTCGGCAAACGGTGTTACGGTGTTCGCAGTGATGCCCGCGCACTTGAACAAAACATTTCTGTTAATCCGATGATTATGGGTTGCTTTACCCGTGTTTTTGAAAATACGGATTTTGAAAAACTCACGGCAGAACTGACCGAATATTTAAAAACAAATGAACTCTGAAAAAACGGTATTTCATACAATAGAGCCGGTTTACGATAAAAACTCGACAGTGCTTATTTTGGGCAGTTTCCCGTCGGTAAAATCACGCGAACAGTGTTTCTTTTACGGGCACAAACAAAACCGATTTTGGCGTGTTACGGCGGCGGTTTTCGGGGAAAATGTACCCGAAACGGTGGCGGACAAAAAGGCTTTTTTATTAAGAAATCATATCGCCCTTTGGGATGTGATAAAGCAGTGCGAAATAACCGGCAGTTCGGACAGCAGTATTAAAAATGCCGTACCGAACGATATAAGCCGAATTTTAAAAGCGGCAAAAATAAAAGCCGTTTTCACCAACGGTAAAACGGCGGATAAATATTTTAAAAAGTATATCGAGCCGGCACTTGACATAAGGGCGATATGTCTGCCCTCGACAAGTCCGGCAAATGCCGCGTATGATGTAAAACGGCTTGTTAATGAGTGGATAAAAATAAAAATGTAATATATTTAAGGAGGTAATGTTATGGCATTTGGTAAACCGTCAAGTTTTTCCGAAGCATCGGGTGCGGACTTAAATTATGTTGTCTTGCAGGTAACCTTGAAAGAAAAATTCTTCGGTACCGGATCGGGAAATCTGACTGAACTTGAAAATGTGATTAACGCACAGGCAGCCAAGGGCTACCGCTTACACACCATTACAACGTCAAACGGCGGAAGCAAAGGTCTTATGGGCGGCGACAGAATTCAAGCAACACTTGTTTTCGAAAAAATTGTATAAAATCATTGAAAAACGGGACATTAAAGTTCCCGTTTTTTAATATTTATTTACAAACTGTTTAATCTATGATATATTAAAGTTATAAAACATTATGGAAGTGAAAATGTGGAAAATAACGGTATAACCGCCGAAAATTACGAAGAAAAACGCGCGGAACTTGTCAAACTTAATTCCAACACTTTGGGTGTTGTCATAAGAGAAAAAGAACAACTGCTTGATAAATATTTAAGTGAACTGAAAACTGATTTCTTTAAAAAGTTTTCGGCGCAGGATGTTTGCACGGCTTGTCTTATCGGCAGGGAAGATATTGTAAATTCAAAACTTTATAAATTTTGTTCCCGTCTGCCAAAGGGCGCCGATTTGCATGTGCACGATATGGCGCTTTTGCCTGCCGGCGAACTTATAATTCTTTTATCCGGTCGTACCGATTTTTATATAAACGGTGACCGCAAATCTTTTGACCTTAAATATGTAAAATCAGGGGAAACCGCGCCCGAGGGTTATATCCGTTTTGATAAAGCAATATCGGAGGGCTACTATAACACCGGGGAATTAATCGACAACTGGACAGTTAAGGGCACCCAAAAATCGGGACTTAACATCTGGGACTGGTTCGAGGAACTTTTTTGCCGCCACGGTGATATGTCGGATAACCCCGTTTTTGCAAGAGATTATTACGAATACACATTTACTTATTACTGCAAGAAAAATATAATGCATGTTGAAATTCACCTTATGCTGACCGAAGATTTGGAAAAAAGCGCCGAATTTGTAAAGGCGGTGCGAGAAGCTTACTATGCGGTAAAGAAGAAATACCCCTATTTCACCGTAAGAATTATCGGTGCAGGTGTTAAGGCGGATAGGGATAATTTTGAATACACAAAAAACTGTTTTTTAAATGCGTCTTTCGTTCAGGAAACCGTAAAGGACGAAAGCGGCGAAACACCCGAAAACTTTATTATCGGGTTTGACCTTGTAAATGAAGAAGATACAAGTATGCCGCTTAAAGACTTTGCGCCGTTGCTTTTAAAGGTTAAAAAACAGTATAAGGATATGAAATTTTATATCCACGGGGGAGAAAGTATAGACGCCAAAAACGACAACCTTATAGATGCGTATCTTTTGGGTGTTTCCCGCGTGGGACACGGACTTAACCTTTACCGTTTCCCCGATTTGCACTCTCGGTATGTCCGTTCGGAAATATGCCTTGAAGTATGCCCCGTAAGTAATATGTCGCTTGGCTACACAAAGGATATAAGAAACCACCCCGCAACCGAATATTTAAAAAGCGGTATGGCAATTTCGCTGTGTTCCGACGATGCGGTGTATATGGAAAACGAAACCCTTACGGACGATTTCTTTATGGGAATTGTCGGTTGGGATTTAAAGGTTGCGGAACTTAAACAACTCGGCATAAACTCGATTATGTACAGCGGACTTGAAAACGAAAGAAAATTTGAGGCAATAAGAAACTATAACCGCTTATGGAACGAATTTGTTGACGAAACGGTAGGCGAAAACTGATGGACAAAATAGAAAGCTTTAAGGTTAATCACTTAAATCTCGGCTCGGGACTTTATGTTTCAAGGCGTGACAGAAAAGGTGATGTATGTGTTACCACCTTTGATATGCGTGTTACCGTGCCGAATTGTGAGCCGGTAATGGACACTCCCGCACTCCACACAATAGAGCATTTGGGGGCTACCTATTTAAGAAACAGCACAATAAAAGACGATGTTGTCTATTTCGGGCCTATGGGTTGCCGTACCGGTTTTTATATTGTCCTTTTCGGTGAACTGACGCCTGAGGGCATATTACCTACGGTAACGGATATGTGCGACTTTATAATTAACTTTTCGGGCGAAATACCCGGTGCTACGGCAAAAGAGTGCGGCAATTATCTTGAACAAAATTTAAGTATGGCAAAGTTTTATATAAAGCAATATAAAGACCGCTTAATTAAAGAACAAAATTTTGAATATAAAGAATAATTCAATCTTCTGTACAGACTTTTGTACATTAAGGGCGAAAGAAATAAAAAATACTTTTATTTTCACATAATTCGTGATAAAATAATAAAGGTAAAAGAATAAATAAAAAGGAGTAAACCGTTATGTTGATTTTCATTATTGTTCTTGTATTTCTTCTTTTGGTACTTATTCTTGCAAATGCAAAAATTGTACCGCAGGCGCACGAATATGTTGTCGAATTTTTGGGCAAGTACAAAACCACTTGGGGCGCAGGTTTTCATGTTAAGGTGCCTTTTGTTGAAAGAATTGCAAAAAAAGTTACCCTTAAAGAGCAGGTGCTTGACTCACCTCCGCAACCTGTTATCACAAAAGATAATGTTACAATGCAGATAGATACGGTTGTTTTCTATTCGATTTTCGATTCAAAACTTTATGCTTACGGTGCCGTAAGTCCTATTTCGGCACTTGAAAATCTCACCGCAACCACACTTCGTAACATTGTCGGTGAACTTGAACTTGATGCAACCCTTACTTCCCGTGATACCATCAATGCCAAAATGACCACCATACTTGACGAGGCAACCGATAAATGGGGAATTAAGGTTACCCGTGTTGAACTTAAAAACATTATTTCGCCCACCGAAATTCAAAACGCAATGGAAAAACAGATGAAAGCGGAACGTGACCGCCGTGAAACAATGCTTCAGGCGGAAGGTCATAAGGCGGCGGCAATCACCCGTGCAGAGGGCGATAAGCAAGCAATGATACTTGCCGCCGAGGGTGAAAGGGATGCCCGAATTGCCCGTGCCGAAGGTGAAGCAAAGGCAATTTACCTTTCCAAAAAAGCCGAAGCAGACGGTCTTCGTGAAATTAAGGAAGCAGGCGCAGATGCCGCCGTGCTTGAAATAAAGAAGTATGAAGCCCTTGTCGCACTTTCCAACGGCAAAGCATCAAAAATCATTGTGCCTACCGATGTTGTAGATACCGCAAAAAGAAATGTTCTCTTTTCCGAAATAACCGGAGTGGGCAACGAAACTGCGCCGGCTGCCGATCCGGAACCGAAAAAGAAGGCAGATCCCTGCTGTGACGGAAAAGATATTAAAGAATAATTTTTAAAAATTTACCACACTTCTAAAAAAGTGTGGTATTTTTTATTATTTTGTGATACAATAGAAAAAATTTATTATTTATTTTTGGGAGGACAGAAAAATGGCACACTTTATTAATGAGCCGTCACATACATTTAACGAGTATTTACTTGTTCCGGGTTATTCTTCAAAAAAATGTATTCCGGCAAATGTTTCGCTTAAAACACCCCTTGTAAAATTTAAAAAGGGTGAAGAATCGGCAATAGTTATGAATATTCCCATGGTATCTGCAATAATGCAGTCGGTATCGGGGGATAAACTTGCGGTTGCCCTTGCGCGTGAGGGCGGCGTTTCCTTTATATACGGCGCACAAACTATTGAAAGCGAAGCCGCAATGGTAAGGCGTGCCAAGAAAAGCAAGGCAGGTTTTGTAACGAGCGATTCCAATGTAAAACCCACCGACACACTGTCCGATGTTATCGCCCTTAAAGAAAAAACAGGGCACGATACCGTTGCCGTTACCGATAACGGAACAAGCGAGGGTAAATTGCTCGGCATAGTTACAAGCAGGGACTACCGTGTAAGCCGAATGGCACCCGATTTGCCCGTAAGCGAATTTATGACCCCACTCGAAAAACTTATTGTTGCAAAAGAGGGTACAACCCTTAAAGAAGCCAACGATATTATCTGGGAGCATAAACTTAACTCTCTGCCCATAGTGTCCGAAAGCGGCAAACTTTTGTATCTTGTGTTCCGTAAGGACTACGATAGCCACAAGAAAAACCCCGACGAACTGCTTGATGCCTCAAAAAGATATGTTGTCGGCGCAGGTATTAATACAAGAGATTATGAAGAGCGTGTACCTGCACTTGTTGAAGCCGGTGCAGATGTGCTTTGTATTGACTCGTCCGAGGGCTTCTCCGATTGGCAGAAATTCACCCTTTCGTGGATAAGGGAAAAATACGGCGATACCGTAAAGGTCGGCGCAGGTAATGTCGTAAGTGCCGATGGCTTCCGTTTCCTTGCCGATTGCGGCGCTGATTTTGTAAAGGTCGGTATCGGCGGCGGCTCTATTTGCATCACCCGTGAAACAAAGGGTATTGGCAGAGGTCAGGCAACCGCACTTATCGAGGTTTGCAAAGAAAGGGATAAATATTTTGAGGAAACGGGCATCTATATTCCCGTATGTTCGGACGGCGGCATAGTTTACGACCACCACATCACACTTGCACTTGCAATGGGTGCGGACTTTGTAATGCTTGGCAGATATTTTGCCCGTTTTGACGAAAGCCCCTCCGCAAAGGTAAGTATGGGCGGTACATATTATAAGGAATATTGGGGCGAGGGCTCTGCCCGTGCCCGCAACTGGCAAAGATACGATTTAGGCGGCGATAAGAAACTTTCGTTTGAGGAGGGTGTCGATTCCTATGTGCCTTATGCCGGCTCGCTTAAAGATAATGTCGGTGTAACACTTGCAAAGGTTAAGTCAACCATGTGCAACTGCGGTGCGCTTTCAATTCCCGAATTGCAGCAAAAGGCGGAAATCACCCTTGTTTCGGCAACAAGTATTGTTGAGGGCGGCGCCCACGATGTTATAAGAAAAGAAAAAGAACACATTTCAAAATAAAAAAACAAGGATACACCGCAAGAAATTTTCTTGCGGTGTTTTTATGAATTGTTTTTTGCAAATGTGCATATAATAACATTGAAATAAACTGCAAATTGCATTTTATTTGCTTGACAAATGCGTTTTATTGTGATATTATTATCTTGTAAATCAGAAAGGTGGTTAGAAAGATGGCTACAAATGTTTCAAATGTAAGTTTTCGTATCGACAGCGATTTAAAAGCACAAGCCGATACACTTTTTGCCGAACTCGGTCTTAATATGACAACGGCATTCAATATTTTCCTGCGTCAATCAGTGCGTCAGGGCTGTATTCCGTTTGAAGTGACACTTGATACACCTAATGCCGAAACCATTGCCGCACTTTTGGAAGCCCGTCAAATGATGACAAGTTCAGATACAAAGAAATATAATGTTGAAGATGCATTGAAGGAGTTAAAATCATGAACCTTCAAGTGCAATGGACAACTCAATTCAAAAAAGACTACAAATTGGCAATTAAGCGAGGACGAAATATTGAGTTGTTAGACGATGTTATCCGAATGATTGCAAGCGGAACTTTGCTTCCGCAAAAGTATTGTGACCATGCCCTGTCCGGCAATTTCAAAGGTTTTCGGGAATGTCATATTGAACCGGATTGGTTGCTTGTTTATGCGGTAGAAAATGATGTCTTGACATTGACTCTTTTCCGTTCGGGAAGTCATAGCGACCTTTTTGGTAAATAAGATAAAAACGGCAAAGAATTTTCTTCGCCGTTTTGTTCTTTTGACTTATCAAATAATATTGGGTACTTTATTTTTTCTTTACTTTATGGTATAATGTTTTCGGTGATTAAATGGGTAATAAACAAAACTACCAAAAAGAACTTGAAAAGATAATCGAAAAAGAAAAGGGCAGGGTGCCTAAACTGCTTTTGCAGGTCTGTTGCGCCCCCTGTTCAAGTTATGTTCTTTGTTACCTTTCAAACTATTTTGAAATTACCGTTCTTTATTATAACCCCAATATTTCACCAAAAGAAGAATACGAACTGCGTGCATCGGAAGAAAAGCGGTTTATCGGTGAAATAACACCAAAATATCCCATAAAGTTTATCAAGGGAGAATACGAACACGAAAAATTCTTATCTGCCGTAAAAGGGCTTGAAAATGAGCCGGAGGGCGGAAAACGGTGCGAAAAATGTTTTTATCTGCGCCTTAAAGAAACAGCAAGTACGGCAAAGGAAATGGGTTTTGATTATTTTACCACCACGCTTACAATCAGTCCGCTTAAAAATGCCGACCTTTTAAACCGCATAGGGCTTGAGGTCGCAAAGGAAACGGGCGCTGTCTGGCTTCCTTCCGACTTTAAAAAGCGGGACGGTTATAAGGAGTCGATACGGCTTTCAAAAGAGCATAACCTATACCGCCAAAACTACTGCGGATGCGCTTTTTCCAAACCGAAAGAAGATTAAATATAAAAGGGGCAATACCTTTATGCTTACAGTTTTGCTTGCAACCTATAACGGCGAAAAGTATTTA
This sequence comes from Acutalibacteraceae bacterium, assembly GCA_045616025.1. GTDB lineage: Bacteria > Bacillota > Clostridia > Oscillospirales > Acutalibacteraceae > UBA737. The sequence continues at coordinate 7,598 of JAZLFY010000208.1, forward strand.
AAAGAACAAATAGAGTCTTTGCTTAGTCAAACCTATTCGGACTTTCAAATACTTATTCACGACGACGGCTCGACCGACGGCACAATGGCAATAATAAATTCATATATGACGAAATACCCCGAAAAGATAAAATATCTTGAGGGGGAGAAGTGCGGCGGTGCCTGTCAGAACTTTTCGTTTATGCTTTCAAAATGCGACAGCGAATATATAATGTTCTGCGACCAGGACGATGTCTGGTTTCCCGATAAAATCGAGATAACAATGGACAGTATGAGGGAAGCCGAGCGCATAAGCCCAAATCTTCCCGTGCTTGTTCACGGTGATTTAACCGTCACCGACGGCGACTTAAATGTAATTGATAAATCGTTTTTCCATTTTCAGAGTATTAACGGCAAAAGGGCAACCTTTTCACATCTGCTTGTTCAGAACTATGTCACGGGTTGTACCGTAATGATAAACCGCAATTTAAAGGATAAATGCGGCGAAATACCCCGTGAATGTGCAATGCACGACTGGTGGTTGGCGCTTGTCTGCTCACTTTTCGGCGAAATTGTCTTTATTAACCGTCCGCTTCTTTACTACCGTCAGCACGAGGGCAATAAGGTCGGCGCAAAGGTATCTCACGGCATTGGTTACATTAAGCGCAAACTAATGAATTTCGGCGAAATGCGGGATAACTATTTAAAAACCTATGTTCAGGCAAGAATACTCCGCACCCGTTATATTAAGGATAATGTAAGCCCCGAAAATTTAAAAATCTTAAACGCCTACTGTAATATGTCGGAACTCGGTAAAATCGGCAGAATTAAAATAATGCGCCGTTATGATTTCAGAAAAAGCACTAAACTTCGCGTTTTCGGTCAATATATAATGATATAAATAAAACCGCTTGATTTTCATCAAGCGGTTTTTAGTTAATCTTTTAAATATCTTTCAAGCCATGTAAAGCCGACATCCAAAGCATCAAAAAGGGTTTCTTTTGTACTGTCCTTTACAATGCGGTCTTTCATATCAAGGTCGGTGTTGCTGTCAAGCAACTGCACCGAAACTTTATCGGCAATTTCAAGGTTGCCGTCCTTTTTGCTTGAAAGAATTTCAAAACGGACAATATACTTTTCCTGCATATCGCCGTAATAAATTTCGTTGCCCTTGCGGACGAGCGGTTTATCTTTATAGGTCAAAAATTTGTTATCTGCCATAATAATCACCATTTCTTTCTTAAAGACACAAAATGCGATGAAAATTCACCGAAATGGTGATTGTTTCGCATCTGTTTCGGTTGCCGTGCAAGCGGCGAGAAACAGGCGTCTTTATATTTTTAGCGTAAATTTTCACGCTAATCTCTCCTTACTTTTAATAAGTATAAACTAAAAGTATCTTTATGTCAAGATGGCTTATATATATTAATATAATAAATATATATTGACTTTTTCTTAAAGTTTAGGTAATATTATATCGGTGAAATTTGGTTTTTTTAATAAAAAGGAGTTTATGAAATGAAAAACACCGAAAAGAATATGGAAACAATTGTAAATCTTGCGAAAGGACGCGGTTTTGTATTTGCAGGCAGCGAAATTTACGGCGGACTTGCAAACACTTGGGATTACGGTCCTTTGGGTGCGGAACTTAAAAATAACATCAAGCGTGCTTGGTGGAAAAAGTTTGTTCAGGAAAACCCCTATAATGTCGGACTTGATGCCGCAATTCTTATGAATCCTCAAACCTGGGTGGCTTCGGGTCACCTTGCCGGCTTTTCCGACCCGCTTATGGACTGCCGTGACTGTCACGAGCGTTTCAGAGCTGATAAGCTTATTGAGGATTGGTGCGCCGAAAACGGCTTTACCTTACCTAAACCCATTGATGCTTTTTCGCAGGAAGAAATGAAAAACTTTGTTGAGGAGCATAACATAAAATGCCCCACCTGCGGCAAACATAACTTTACGGATATCAGACAGTTTAACCTTATGTTCAAAACATTTCAGGGTGTTACCGAAGATGCGAAGAATACCGTATATCTCCGTCCCGAAACGGCGCAGGGTATTTTTGTAAACTTTGCAAATGTTCAGCGTTCTTCACGCAAAAAGTTGCCTTTCGGTATCGGTCAGATAGGTAAATCATTCCGTAACGAAATCACACCGGGGAACTTTATTTTCCGTGTCCGTGAATTTGAACAGATGGAACTTGAATTTTTCTGTCAGCCGGGTACCGACCTTGAATGGTTTAATTACTGGCGCACTTTCTGTCACGAATGGCTTTTGTCCATCGGTTTAAAGGACGAAAACCTCCGTCTTCGTGACCACGATAAAGAGGAACTTTGTTTCTATTCAAAGGCAACAACCGACTTTGAATTTATGTTCCCGTTCGGTTGGGGCGAACTTTGGGGTGTTGCCGACCGTACCGATTACGACTTAACACAGCATCAAAACACCTCGGGTAAAGATTTAACCTATTTCGACCAGGAAACGGGCGAACATTATGTTCCCTATGTTATCGAGCCGAGTTTGGGTGTAGAACGCAGTTTCCTTGCCGTTCTTTGCGATGCTTATGACGAAGAAGTGGTCGATGCCGAGAAAAACGACACCCGTGTTGTTCTTCGCCTGCATCCTGCACTTGCACCCTTTAAGGCGGCAATTTTGCCCCTTTCAAAGAAACTTTCCGATAAAGCACTTGAAATTAAGAACGAACTTTCAAAATATTTTATGATAGACTTTGACGAAGCCGGCTCTATCGGTAAAAGATACCGCCGTGAAGACGAAATCGGCACACCGTTCTGCATCACCTACGATTTCGACAGCGAAACCGACGGTTGTGTCACCGTTCGTG
>JAZLFY010000209.1:0-4988 GCA_045616025.1 Acutalibacteraceae bacterium
AGCCGATAAATCCTGCGCCGCCTGTTACTAAATAAGTTTTCATAATTTTAATCCTCCACTTTGGAAATATATTCTTTTATGGCAATTTGCCAGTCGCGCATTTCATTGCCTACCGTACAGGAAAGAGCAAGATTTTGAAGAGATGAGTAGGCAGGTCTTTTGGTGGGTACATTGTAGGTGGTGTTGTACCACTCGGTAGAGCAGGGCTTAACCGCACCTGCATATCCCGAAAGTTCGGCGATTTTGCTTGCAAAATCGTACCACGAACATTCACCCTCACCGGTGCAATGGTAAATACCGTATTCTTCGGTGAGTGCAAGTTTAAGTAAATGATGTGCCAAATCGTTGGCGCTTGTCGGGTTGCCGAACTGGTCGTTAACAACCGTCATACCGCCCTTTTCTTTAAGCACACGGCGAACCGTTTTAACAAAGTTTTTACCGATGTATCCGTAAAGCCACGCCGTTCTTACAATAAATGTGCGTGTGCAGAAAGACATTGCATATTTTTCGCCTAACGCCTTTGAAGCACCGTAAATGCTTTGGGGGTCGATTTTATCCCACTCGGCAAACGGTTTTTCGCCCACACCGGCAAAAACATAGTCGGTTGAAATTTGAATAAATTTTGCATTTACCTTCTCTGCCGCAACCGCTAAATTTTTAACGCCCAGTGCATTGACCTTAAATGCCGCTTCATAATTGCTTTCGCAACCGTCAACATTGGTCATTGCCGCACAGTTAATAATAACATCGGGCTTGTTTTCAAGTACGAATTTTTCAGTTGCCGCAAAATCGGTAATGTCAAGCGTGTCAATATCAACCGGTAAAAGTTCGGCGGTTTGGTATTCTTTACTTATTTCGCCGATTTCCGATTTACCGCTTTTGATTATGCTTTGCAGTTCATTGCCGAGTTGCCCGTGCGAGCCGGTAATCATTATCTTCATTTTAAGATTTTCCCTTTCCTTTTCAAAAATTTAAGTGCTGAACTTGTGTGTATTATTAAATATTTAAGACTTTTGGCACTTTCCCGTTCCCAAAGGTGCTTAACCGAAATTTCGGGGTTTATTACCACCCGACCTTCGTGTTTTACACGAAGCGTTAAATCGGCATCTTCAAGATACATAAAGTACCGCTTGTCAAATCCGCCAACATTTTTAAATGTTTCGGAATTGATACAGAAAAAACAACCTGTACAAAAATCAACATCGGTAACCGTTTTGATTTCTCTGTTTTTCCAGACAAATTCGTCCCGAACACCCTTTAAAAGCCGTCCTAAAAAGAGCCGCTTAAAGGTTGGTACTTCCTTTGGCAAATACTGTATACTGCCGTCCGTGTTAAGTATTTGCGGCATAACCATTTTTATATCGTTGTTTTGCTCCAAAAAATCGACTATATCGGACAAAACATCGCCCTCAACCGTTATATCGGGGTTTATTACAAAATGGTATTTGCCCATATCTTCATTTAAAATCATATTGTGCGCCGCACCGAAGCCGATATTTTTATTAAGTTTTTTAACGGTGACATTTTCAAATTCACCGAACATTTCGGCTGTACCGTCGGTTGAGGCATTATCAAAAATATAAAACTTTACGGGGTAGCGCTTTGTATGTTCCAAAATGCTTTTTACGGCATTTACCGCCCGTTTACCGTCACAGTAGGTGACAATAGCGGCAGAAATCATGTTTTCCAAATTATTTCTCCTTGATTTATTGTATCTGAAAAGTCGGTTATTTTGCTGTTTCCGACCTTTCTTTTTTGCTTTCAAAAAGTTTCATTACGGTATCGGTGACGGTTTGAAGTAAAAACGATGCAACCGCAACCGCAACAAGACAGGCAAGGAACAAAAGGCAGGAATAAAATGTGCCGATATGCAAAAGGTCGAATTTTGCCGCCATTTTGCATATTAAATAGTGATGGATAATAAAGCACGGATAGGAATATTTGCAGACAACCGAGCAAACATTTTTAACAAATTCAAACTGTAAGAATTTTGAAACAAATACCAAAACAAGGAACGAACAAATTCCTATATAGGTCACCTGAATGTTTCCGTCAATAAACTGCGGCTTGAAAACAGAGTTTGCAACAATTACCGCAAGGGAAACAAGCGCTACATACCACGGTACTTTTTTAATGTATTTCATAAAATACATACCGAAAAGTATTTCGGGCAGACGGGTTGTTATAAGTAAGTTTGTATAAGGTTTATCCTTTAAAAAGACAAGTGTTAAAACATAAAGGGCAAACACGAGCACCGCCAGAACAACGGGTTGCTTTTTCATAAGCCACTGAATAAACGGGAAGATTAAGTAAACAAGTATTATAAATCCCAAAAACCACTCGCCCACGAAATAGAAAACCTTAACACCGAAACACGAAAGATAACCGTCAATTCCCAAGACCGAAAAGATTATATTCTTTTTGGGCAGTTGCGGAATTGTCTGCGCTTCGTAAAAATTATAAAGGAATACCAAAAAGTATGCTATCCAAAAGCAGGGATATATAGTTAAAAACCGTTTGCCGAAAAACCGTTTATAATCAAACTTTTCCTTTTCACCGTAGGAAAGCATAAGCGCCGCACCTGAAATTATAAGAAAAAGTGAAACGCCGAAAGCACCGATATAAATATTACCGACACTTGTGGTAACTATTACACCTTTCGGATTATCGACACCGTAAAGCGGCATAAACATTGCATTATAATGTGTAAGCACGATAATAAAGGTGGCAAAAGCGCGTATGAAATCAAGATAAAAAATTCTTTCTTTTTTCATATATTCTTTCCTTTATCCGCCGAATTTTCTAAAAATTCTTATTAAAAATCTTTTTGCTTTTTTTATAAGTGTACCCTGTTTCTTAATTCTGTGTTTGTTTAAAAGATTAACAAGAGTAGCAGGGCTTAAATAGTATTGTTTGCACTTAACCGTTACCGATTTAATCGCTTTCGGTTTTACAAATTCAAGCAGTATAAACGGGTCGGGGTTGACAAAGACGAGCGTATTACCGATTTTAAGCCCGTTTGTATAACAGTTTTTACCGCTATATGTTTTACTGCCGCCCGTCATTAATTCAACCGTAATTTCAAGGCCGTCAAGGCGGACATTGGCAAGTTCGCCCGGGTCAATTCTTAACGAGTTGACCGCCGCTTCCTTTTCGGGAATATTGAAGTTTGCAAAAACATATTCGCCGTCTTCTTTTGCTACCGTCTTAACGGTTTTGTCCTCGCCGAAAGCATTGTCTTTTGCATAATAAAGCTTAAACTTGCAGTCGTCCTCTTTAAGCGGTAATTTCTGCGCTTTATAATCGGGCGAGGAAGCGCGGTCGATTATATCCTGCTGTGTTTGTTTCATTTTCTCGAAAATTCCGCCTATGTTAAGTCCGTAAGCATCAACATAAATCTTAACCGACACAACCCTTTCTTCTTTGGAAGTACCAAACATTATCTGTGGGTCGGGGGTGGCAAAAACAAGTTCGCCTTTTACCGTAACCGCATTTGTTTTGCAGTCGAATATATCCACCGTTTCACAAGTGCCGTCAATATAGGAAATAACCACCTTGCCGCGCTTTAAAACAAAACCGTTGGTTTCGCCCGGGTCGATACGGAATTCGGTGTACTTTTTGCCGTTTTTGGAAAGTTTGAATTCCACCGAATACATATCGCCGTCTGTTTTTGCATATCTTCGGTCCTTGTTCTTTTCGGTAAATACACCGTCAAGCGAAGAATAAAGTGTGAATTCGTAATCACTCTTATCAAAATCAATATCGTATATATAGGTTTTATCCTCTGTATCGCCGTCAAAACGGGCAAATTTAAGGGTGGTTTCAAGTTTGTTCTTTGTAAAGTTAAAATCGCCCTTTATTCCGTTATCGAAAATTATGGGGGAATAACTTGAAAGCATATAGTAGTAGTTCGAGAACATAATTGACGCGCCGTAATCTATCATACACCAAGCGGCATAATACCCTGCCTGCTGAACGACATAACCGTAAATGCGCTCAACCGCGTGTAAAAGCGTTCCGTCAATTTTGTTCGGTTCTTTCGGAAAATCTTCATACTGCCAGTCGCAGTCAAAAAGAATTTTCATAGACTCGGGTCTGAACCAGAACATTGTGCCGAGCGGAGCGATGGGGAAATATTTTTCCGACATCGGAACGGTAAGACCTAATTTATTATAAAGTTGTTTTGTCTTTTTAAAGTTCGGTCCCCACTTCATTGAAAGGGTAATATAATAATCGGAGTGAGCCGGCGGCGGAGGCATTATTATACCCATATTCGGGTTTTCTTCAAAAAGTTCTATAACATTTCTTACAAAGCCCTCGCTGCCCAGCGTATTTTCAAGGCACTGATATGCAAACCCCGCGCCGATACTTTTCGGGTCTAACTGACCGACCTTTTTATCGTGCGCAAAGCATACATAATCGTAATCCATTATAAAACCTTTTGCGGCAACAAGCAGTGCGCTTACATCTCTGCCGCGGTTTTCAATTTGTATTACTTCAAGGTGATTAAACTTGTTGTTTTTAAATTTTTCTTCAAAAAACTTTTTCTTTTCTGCGGTGTTGGTGGTTATATAAATATCCGCATTTTCGGGCATTGAGTTTACATACCTTACGGTACTGTCGATTAAATCGGGGAAATAGGCATGGAAAATAAGCGCAATTTTTTTCTTTTCGGCATTTCTTTTCTTTACTGTGTTTTGTGTTGGCTCTTTTGGCAGGATATAGTTTAACTGCAACGAGTCTTTTATAACCTGCATATTGTAGCACCGCAAAATGTTCTGCCAGATAAGTGCGGTATCGTAATCGGTGCTGTTTTTAATGTATTCCATTAATTCAAATGCCGTTTCGCCGGTGGAATTGGCAATAACATTATCGTAATCGTGCATAAAACTGCGGCGCTTAAAAACAGGACAGCGGCGCTCGCTTAAAAGTTTTACGGCAGAAAAAAGTATTGCATTGGGGTTTTGTTCTTCCAAATCGTCCATATC
>JAZLFY010000210.1:0-2129 GCA_045616025.1 Acutalibacteraceae bacterium
TTCCGTCAACCTTATCGCCGAATTTTTCCATATCCTTTAAAAGTTTATTCTTCGCTTCAAACTCTTCGGGAAGTTTTTCAACATCTTCCCTTGTCATTTTAATAAATTCAAGTCCGTCAACCTTTTCAACTTCGGGGCTTCTCGTTATTTCAAACAAATAATGTCTGCAAATCATAACAACCGAACGGTTGAAAATATTAATTATTGTGTGTCCTTTTTTACTGTACTGCACTATTATCACCTGATGCCGGTTTTTTAATTTTTGAAAGTCCTTCTTTAAGAAGATTTAAAATATAATAAAAAGATTTATTTTTTGTAATGACGGAAATTGCAATATAGATCACCATACCGGCTACAACCTGTAAGCCTAAAAGTAAAATACGGTTTATATTCAATCTGCCGATAAAGTAAACACATACTGCCATAAATGCTGCAGATAACAAATTCGGAATTAAATCCCATAACTGATAACCGATTTTATAACCGATAAGTTTTACATTCGGAACACCGTTTACAACCATAGCAATAAGTGTATTGATTACAAATGCCCAAGCAAGAATTTCCGGACTGTTAGTGAAGAAAATAAATATGGCAATAACAACAAAATAGCAAACTTTTTTTGCAATTTCAACAACCAAATAAACATCGCTTCTGCCAATCGCTTTGATTGTTTCGCAGTTTCCTATATGAATCATATTAAACATATAAACAATGGAAAATACTCTTATGTAATAAATCGCCCCTGCCCATTTTTCGGTCAATATTACATAAACGAAATTATCGGCAACGGCACAAAAACCGAGCAAAAGCGGAAAAACCACAAAGGATGTTACACGAATAAACAATCTTGTATAATTCAAAATTTTCTCTTTACTTTCTTGATATATTGATAAAACTGGAAAAAGAACAGCTGAAAGAGTGTTGGTTATGGTTGTTGATGCCGTTGAAGGAAACGAACGACCTTTTGTATAATAACTTAAATCTTCCGCCTTGTATTTAAGCCCAATAAAAAGCGGTATAACATCTGTGTAAATTGTACCTATAAGTGAAGAAACAAGTATTTTCCAGCTGTAATTAAACAATGATTTAAACCGTTCAAATGAAAATGTCCACTTAATATCAACCTTCACAAGAATAAAAAGACAAATTGTATCAATTGTGGTATTTGTCATTTGTTGTGCAACAAGTGCCCACGGTCCAAATCCGGTATATGCCATAGTAATGCCGACAACGGCAGAAATAAGTGTTCCTATAATGGTTGCAATAAAGAAGACACGAAAATTAAGTGTTGACGAAGATTTTGCACACCATACCGACTTAACAGCGCTAATCGGAAGCGTAAGTCCCATAACACGTACAATTGGAATTAAAATGGATTGGTGATATGCATTTGCAATATACGGTGCGGCAAAAAACAATATTATATAACAAAAAATTGCAATAACCGTACTTGAATACAAAACGGTTGAATAATCAATCGAATCAGCATTTTTCTTTTGAATAAGTGCAGTGTTAAGGCCGCCCGAAATAAGCAAATCTGCAAAAACAAAAAATATTGTTACAAGACTGACAACACTGTAATCTTTTGGGTTTAAAATACGCGCAATAATAATTGATACAATTAAGGTAACACCCTGCGCAATAATTCTTTCGGAAAATTTCCAAAATGTTCCGGCAAATGTTTTTTTCCTAATTGTTTTATCATCCATAATATAACCTCACTAAATATTATGTTGCTTTTCAACATCTTTTAAAACTTTTAAACTCAAATAGTACTCCTCAAAACGCTCTTCAAAAGGTAAATATTCTTTCCAATTTGAATAAAGTATTTCCATGATTTTTTCGGGACATTCGGGAATAAACATATCGGCTTCCGAAGTCTTTTTTAATTGCGGAGTTCCAAAATAAGACTTGTCCAAGATTAAATGACTGTCACCTATTACAATTGAAACATAATTTGATGTATCGAAACTTTGCTTTTTACAAATCTTGTACATCTTTTTATTAGTGCTGCCGTGCGCTTTTAAAACATAGTAAGACTTTTTAAGTTTTCTTAATATTTTCAATATTCCCTTATACGAAGGAGATATAGAAGTTTTGATTTCTTTTCTTATATTAAAAAGCTTTTG
>JAZLFY010000211.1:0-3192 GCA_045616025.1 Acutalibacteraceae bacterium
CAAGCGTTACCATACCAAACAGTGTAACAAGTTTGGGTGCAGCTGTATTCTCACACTGTATAGGACTTGAAAACATCACTGTTAACAGTGAAAATACAAAATATTTTTCAAAAAACAATTGTATTATCGAAAAGGAAACAAATATACTTGTTTCAGGATGTAAAAACACTGTAATACCGGATTGTGTAACAAGTATAGGAGAAGACGCCTTTAACGGTTGTATGGAACTTTCAAATATAATAATTCCTAACAGTGTAACAAATATAGGCGATTATGCATTTTTCAATTGTGCCGGACTTACAAGCATATATATACCAAACAGTGTAACAAGTATAGGCAGTGCTGCATTTTTCCATTGTATTGAACTAAAAGATGTCTATTATATCGGCACAGAAGAAGAGTTTAATAATATTCAAAATATAAGTTATTCAAAACTCCTTTCAAACAATCCTACTGTTCACTATTTATGCGAACTTAAAATTTCCGGTGCGAATTTGACACTTGAAAATAACATTACGGTTAATTTTATGGTTGAAAAGGAAACCTTAAATGCATACCAAAACCCATACATAAAGGTTAATTTTGACAAGAAAGAGTATACCCTTACCAAATATTCCGAATGCGGTGAATACTATGCTTTTTCCTTTAAAAATCTTGCTCCGCACAAAGTGTATGACAAGTTTACCGCAACACTTTACGGCAGTTATAACGGAACGGAATATTCAAGCAAGCCGCTTGAATACAGTATCAAACAATACTGCACAGATGCATTAAGCCGATACAGTTCGGATAGCTATGCCGATTTCAGAACACTTGCCGTTGACCTTTTAAACTACTGCACAGAGGCGCAGTTATATGAAAATTATGAAACAGATACACTTGCAAATGCCGACCTTACCGACACACAAAAGCAATGGGCAACAAGTAAGGATGTTATACTTAATAACAACCTTAACACAAAAGCAAGAACTACTGATAATCCGACAGCCGTATTTACATCGGCAAATCTTAATTTAAACAGCAATGTTACAATGCAAATTTACTTTACCGTTAATAATCTTAAAGGAATAAGCGTTAAAGTGGAAAACGAAAAAGGCGAAACAGTAGATATTATTACCGAGTTTGAAAAAACGGACGACGGATATATGCTCCGTTTCAGAGGTCTTGACTCAACACAGTTTAAAACCAAGTTTTTCTTTACAGTATTAAAAAACGGAAAAGAAATAAGCAACACTTTACAGTACAGTGTTGAATCATACTGTTTTGCGGCACAAAACACCGATGTCGGTCCACTTGTTAAAGCACTTATGAAATACGGCAAATCTGCCGAGGTTTACGGAGGTTAACAATTATGAAAAAGTTTTTAAAACCCGAATACAAGATAGTTAAATTTGAAAATTTCGATGTAATAACTTTAAGCGCACCGGAACTTGAAAATAAAGACATTCCCGAAAACACGGGAGTTAACACACCTAAGGTTGTCTTTTAAAATAAATAAAGCATAAAAAAACACCGCTTGGATTTTCAATCCAAGCGGTGTTTTGATTTTAACCTGATTATAAAATATGGAACTTGAATACAAGCGCCGCAAATACGATGGATACCATCGAAAGAAGTTTGATAAGAATATTGATTGCGGGACCGGAAGTATCCTTGAACGGGTCGCCGACTGTATCGCCGACAACTGCCGCCTTATGATTATCACTGCCCTTGCCGCCGTGGTTTCCTGCTTCGATGTATTTCTTTGCATTATCCCAAGCACCGCCGGCGTTTGACATAAAGATTGCCATTAAGAAACCGGTTACGGTAGCGCCGGCAAGAAGACCGACAACCGCTTTGTAGCCGAGAATCAAGCCGACAACAACCGGAACAACGATAGCGATAATGGTGGGAAGCACCATTTCGCGAAGTGCGGACTTTGTGCAAAGGTCAACGCAGGTTGCATAATCGGGGTCGGCTTTGCCTTCCATAATGCCGGTGATTTCTCTAAACTGACGGCGAACTTCCTTAACAATGGACTGTGCGGCTTTGCCGACAGATTCCATAGTAAGTGCCGCAAAGATAAAGGGCAAGCAAGCACCTATAAACAGACCGACCAAAACGTGGGGGTCCATAACATCAAATACTTTTGCAATTTCTTTGCCGGCATCTTTTGCGATAGATTCGATTTTGTCGATATAAGAAGCCATAAGAGCAAGTGCGGTAAGTGCCGCAGAGCCGATAGCAAAGCCCTTACCGGTAGCCGCAGTGGTGTTGCCTAAAGAATCAAGCGCATCGGTACGGTTACGAACTTCGGGGTCAAGGCCTGCCATTTCGGCAATACCGCCTGCATTATCGGCAACCGGACCGTAAGCATCGGTAGCAAGTGTGATACCGAGTGTTGAAAGCATACCAACCGCCGCAAGTGCGATACCGTAAAGTCCCTGCGCGGTGTTTACATTTTTGATTGAGCCGCCTGCACAGAAGAAAGCAACGAGCATACAAGCAACGATAATAATTATAGGAAGTGCGGTTGAAAGCATACCGAGTCCCAAACCGCCGATTATAATGGTGGCAGAGCCGGTTTCGGATTTAGCCGCTAATTTTTTGGTGGGTTTATAAGAATCGGATGTAAAAAGTTCGGTTGCCTGACCGATTAAAACACCTGCCGCAAGACCGGCGAGAACGGCAACATAATATCCCCATTTTGAGAAGTCGCCGATACCGGTGCCAAGACAGATATTAACAAGCGGAAGAGCAATAACCGCAATAGCAATTGCGCTGAAATTTGTACCTCTTGCAAGACTGCCGAGCAACTGTTTTTGTGTGGCATTTTCTTTTGTGCGAACAAAGAAAGTACCGATTATAGAACATATAATACCGATAGCCGACATAGCCATAGGAAGCGCCATAGCATTAAAATTACCAAATGCAACAACACCCAAAGCACAGCAGGAAATTATCGAGCCGACATAAGATTCGTAAAGGTCGGCGCCCATACCTGCAACGTCACCTACATTATCGCCTACGTTATCGGCAATAGCAGCAGGGTTACGGGGGTCGTCTTCGGGGATACCCGCTTCAACCTTACCGACAAGGTCTGCGCCGACATCAGCCGCCTTGGTGAATACACCGCCGCCGACACGGGCAAAGAGTGCCATTGAAGATGCACCCATACCGAAGGTAAGCATTGCCGCCGTAATTTCCGAAGCG
>JAZLFY010000212.1:0-1998 GCA_045616025.1 Acutalibacteraceae bacterium
CCTAAGACCGCTTGGCCTCCGACTTAATTGCCGAGCGAATAAGCGCTGCAACTGCGGCAGCATCGCCGCTTGTAATTTTGTCACCGAAAGAGCCGTAAGTAAAGAATAAACCGACAATTGCAATAACGGTTATAACCGTGCAGGTTATAAGGGTTGACGCTTTACCGAAGTTTTTGCTTATTCCCAAAACAAACGAGAAGATAAAAGCAAAAGTAACACATATAACCATAGGTGCAGGTGATACGGTTCCGCCGATTAAGTCACCTGCGGCGGTAAGAAGTGCCGTTGCGGAAAATGAGAAAACAAATAATTTAAAATATCCTGAGGCGTGTTTTTGATACCCCATAAAGATATAGTAAAGTGCCGCAAAAATTGCAATTATCGAGCAAACATCGGCCCCCATAAGTAGTTTTGATGCATCGCCCGGTGTGGCAAGAATAAAAATTGCCGCAACCAAAGCGCCTGCCGTGATAATCATATTGATAATTAAAATAAGTCTGTAAAATGTACTGTCTGTTTTTAACATAGTAATTCCTCCTTTACCAAACATTCTACTACACGGTTTTTTAAAAATCAAGAAAAATTTAGCAGTAAAAAAGTTGCCTTTTTTGGACTTTTTCCCTTAAGTAAAGACACTCTGACGGATATTATTTAATCATATTTAATAATCATTACTTTTAAGAAAATCCAAAAATTTATGCACTATGCCGTAGTCGGAGTTTTCACGGTAGTAAGCATAAACCGTGTATTTTTCATTAAAATCTTTAACATTCAGATATATGCATTTTCCGTTTTCACTTTTTTTATCAATGCGTGAAAGTCCGATACCGATGCCGCTTTCTATCAGGCGTTCATAACACTCGGAGTCATTACTATATACACAAATATGCGGTGTGAAACCCACTCGCGCACACGCTCTGAAAAGCATACGGTGCATATTGCTTTGTTCGCCCATAGAAAGAAACGGCTGATTGGAAAGTTGTGACAAAGTAAGTTCTTTACCTTTAAGATTGCTGTTAGCCGCCGCCTTTAAACTTATATCCATTTCATAAAGCGGAAAACTTCTGTATTTTGAAATCGCACTTTCTTTATCATCTATAACAATATCAAAATTATCGTAATCAAATCTTGAAAAATCATACACCATTTGAAAAGAAACATCCGGCATAATTTCTCTGAATGCGATAATTGCATCGGTGATACGCCTGCGCATGGCACGAACAAGTATTTTTATTTCACGGCAATCTTCTTTGCATTTCAGTGAATTTACGGTACCGTCCAAAGCACCGAAAACCGAATAAAGTGAACGCTGCAATTTTTTTCCGTTTTCATTAAGTTTGATACGGTTGCTTTCCCGGTCAAACAGTGTACAACCGAGTTCTTTTTCAAGGCGCTTTACCGACGATGCTACCGAGGTGGTCGGCACCATATGTTTTTGAGCAGTTTTGCTGAAATTTTCCGATTGTGCACTTTCATAAAAATACCGTAGTTGCAATAATTCCATTTTTGTCATCTCCCAAGACATTATACTCCATTTTATAATGTGTATCAACTACATTTTATTATATTATTTACAATGTTGTATTTTTGCTGTAAGATTTATTTGGAAATTAAAAAACGGAGGGTATTTTTATGAACGCGGAATTATTATTTTTAAGTAACAAAGCCATGAAAAAGAGCGGTGTTTCGGACATGCGCGAGGTTATTAATGATGTTGAACAGGCCTATAAGTTATACATCAAAGGTGACATTATTGCGCCCGGAAAATGTGTTATGCGCTGGGGAAAAACAGTTGAAGACGAAAATGTGCTTGGCAGAATAAACGCAATGCCCGGATATGTCGGCGGCGACTATAATATGGCAGGCATTAAATGGATTGGCAGCGGACCTATGAACTATAAAAAAGGACTTCCCCGTGCCAGTGTTACGGTTGTTTTAAATGATCCGGATACTAAACTGCCTCTTTGTGTTGCCGACGGCACCGAGGTAAGCACAATG
>JAZLFY010000213.1:0-1309 GCA_045616025.1 Acutalibacteraceae bacterium
GTGAAATAATATGTATAATAATTTAGTTGAAAATTCAACTAAATTAAGAAAAAGGAGCAGTTTATGGAATTTGTAACACTTAACAGTCTTTATCGCTACGGCAAAGAATTCAACCATAAATCATATCGCGAAAAGGGAATAACCGATACCGAGTGTATGATTTGTTCTTTTATAACTTCAAATAAGGGTTGTTTTCAAGATGACATTGTAAAGTATTTAAAAATGGATAAAACAACCGTAAACAAGGCGATTGTATCACTTGAAAAGAAAGGTTATGTTGAACGCAAGCAGGATAAATCGGATAAGCGCAAAAGAACATTAAGAATAACAAAAACGGGGGAAGAAAATATCTCCTCAATAATGAATTTGCACGATAAATGGTTTGCCGATATTATCGGTTGCTTAAACGAGCAGGAACAAAAACAGTTTGACGAATACTGCAAGCGGTTAATTGTTGCCGCCAAAGAGAAAATATCAAAAGGGGACAAATAATGGAACAGAAAAACGCTAAATCAATTGAAGATTTTGCCAACGGCTCAATACCCAAGGTGATAATCAAAAACTGCATACCGGCGCTTATTGCAATGGTTATGGTAATGGTATATAACCTTGCCGATACATTTTTTATAGGACTAACCCATAACGATTATCAGGTGGCGGCGGTGTCGCTTGCTTCACCCGTGTTTATGATATTTATGTCACTCGGCACACTTTTCGGTGTCGGCGGCACATCGGTAATATCCCGTGCGCTCGGTGCCGGCAAGAGTGATTATGCCAAAAAGGTATCTTCCTTTTGTATGTGGTCGTGTGTTGCGGTGGGACTTTTCTTTATGCTGCTTTTGTGGGTGTTTATGGATAAAGTAACCGTAATGCTCGGTGTAAGCGAAAACACGAAAGATTATACCAAAACATATCTTGAAATAACCGTTATATGCGGTGTGTTTTCAATGATTTCAAACTGCTTTTCAAATGTAATCCGTACCGAGGGCGAGCCGATGAAGGCAATGACCGGTACGGTTATAGGCAACCTTATTAATATTATTCTCGACCCGATTATGATTTTGGGGCTTGATATGGGGATTAAGGGCGCCGCAATAGCAACGGTTATAGGTAATATAGTAGGCGCACTTTATTATCTTTTGTACTTCCTTCGAGGTAAATCTTCTTTAAGCATAAATATTAAAGATTTTTCTGCAAAAAACGGAATTTTAACAGGTGTTGTTTCGGTCGGTCTTTCGGCTTCGCTTGCCAACTTGCTTGTCAGTTTGACTTCAATAATCGCAAACGGACAACTTTCAAAATACGGCGA
>JAZLFY010000214.1:0-2509 GCA_045616025.1 Acutalibacteraceae bacterium
ATGTACTTTACCTTCTTCTTCCTGTACCGCTTTATGTAATGCCTTGCTTTTCTTTCGGAAGAATAAGGTGGTTATTGATGCAAGAAGTGCAACTGCCGCCAAAATAGCAACAAATTTTAAGCCGACAAGTGAACTTAAAATAACAAATGCGCCGATAAGTTGCACCAAAAGGGAAAGTAGCGGGGGGAAAAGCCCCATTACACCGTCGGCAACAACCGCAACATCCGAAAACATACGGTTTACAAGTTCGCCGCTGTGAAAACGCTCGATCTTTGCATACTGTTTTGAAAGTATAGCATTAAGAATTTTCGCACGCAGGTTAATTGAAAATTTTGAACGAATATAAACACTGAATTTTGAAAAGAAATATCCGACAACACCCTGAAAAACAAATATGGCAAGAATAAGCAAAGCATAGCCGATTATGGCACGGTCATTTTTGTTTACTGCGGCATCGACAAGTTCTTTGTTAACAAGGGTAAGCCAAAGCGAAACACCGGTAAAAACGATGTCGCCAATGCTAATTATGATAAGATAAAAGCGAATTCCTTTTGTCCAGGCATAAACATCTTTAACAGAAGAACTTTTAAGTGCTTTTATAAACTTGTTTTCCTTAATCATAAATTCAGTCCTTTGTTTAACTGTTCCAAGTTATAGGATTTTATTTGCAGAATTCTTCTACTGCTTTTTCGCAGGATTGCATTGCCGAAATTGTCTTGCTGAGAAGTTCGTCAAGTTCCCACCCGAGTTTCTCGGCGCCTTCGGTAATAATATCTCTGCTGCAACCGGCGGCAAACTTTTTGTCTTTAAATTTCTTTTTAAGACTTTTAAGTTCCATACCTTCGGTAGATTTTTCGGGGCGCATAAGGGCATAAGACCAGATAAGTCCGGTAAGTTCGTCAGCCGCAAATAATACTTTTTCCATTTCCGATTCGGGCTCAACATCCGAACAAATACCAAATCCGTGAGAAGCAACGGCATGTATCATTTCTTCGTTTGCGCCGCCTTCTTTCAAAAGTTCGGGTGCTTTTTTGCAATGCTCGTCCGGCCACATTTCAAAGTCAATATCGTGTAAAAGACCAACCTGTCCCCAGAATTCTTCCTCGTCTTTGCAGCCAAGTTTATTTGCAAACCATCTCATTACACCCTCAACGGTAAGTGCGTGGCGAATATGGAACGGCTCTTTGTTATATTTTTTTAAAAGTTCAAATGCCTGCTCTCTTGAAAGCGCAGATTTAAGCACCTTTTCTTTCTTTGCGGGCTTTTTGTTGTTTGCTTGTGCACCTTCCGGTTTCATTGTCGGGAAGAGGAGAACGTCACGAATAGAGGGCGAGTCGGTAAGAAGCATAACAAGTCTGTCAATGCCGAAACCGAGTCCGCCTGTGGGCGGCATACCGTATTCAAGGGCGGTTACATAGTCGTAATCAACCTCGGAATTGCAGTCTTTGTCCGCCGTGCGTTTTGCGGCAACTTGTGTTTCAAAACGCTCTTTTTGGTCTATCGGGTCATTAAGTTCCGAAAACGCGTTGCCGTATTCGGTGGCATTGATAAAGTATTCAAAACGCTCGGTGAAATTCGGGTCGTCGGGTTTGCGCTTTGCAAGCGGACTGTTTTCAATCGGATAATCGTAAATAAATGTCGGCTGAATAAGGTTTTCTTCAACAAAAGCATCAAAAAGTTCTGCAAGAACGGTGCCTTTTGTGGCATCTTCGGGAACTTCAACATGCTTTTCTTTGGCACAGTTACGCGCATCCTCGTCGGATTTCCAGTCATAATAATCGCAACCGGAATACTTTTTAACCGCTTCTATCATGGTAAGTCGCTCGAAATGTCCCAAATCGATTTCGGTGCCTTGATATGTGATTTTTGTACTGCCGCAAATCTTTTTGGCAAGGCGTTTGTGCATATCTTCAACCAAATCCATCATACCGTGGAAATCGGTGTATGCTTCGTAAAGTTCAACCGTGGTAAATTCGGGGTTGTGTTTGGTGTCCATACCTTCGTTACGGAAGATACGGCCAACTTCGTAAACCCTATTCATACCGCCCACAATAAGGCGTTTTAAGTAAAGTTCGGTTTCAATTCTTAAATACATATCCAAATCGAGTGTATTGTGGTGGGTTTTAAACGGTCTTGCCGATGCACCGATTTCAATAGGTACCAAAATCGGTGTATCAACCTCTAAATAACCCCTTTCGTCAAGAAAACTTCTTATTTCGCTTATAATCATTGAGCGCTTAAGAAATGTATCTTTAACTTCGGGATTAACGATTAAATCAACATAGCGTTGACGGTAACGAGTATCAATATCTTTAAGTCCGTGGAATTTTTCGGGTAAGGGGAGAAGTGACTTTGCAAGTATTTCAATATGCGTTGCATGAATACTGATTTCACCCGTTTTTGTGGTAAATACAAAACCTTTAACACCGATAATGTCACCTATATCCCACTTTTTAAATGCGGCATAATCTTCTTCGCCAACATCGTTACGGCTGACATAAAGTTGAAT
>JAZLFY010000215.1:0-4216 GCA_045616025.1 Acutalibacteraceae bacterium
AAACGAAAGTGATACCGTAACAATAATCACCGATATTTTATGTGATGTTTTAGGATTTGACAAATATGAACATTTAACCTCTGAATATGCCATAAGAAAAACTTATTGCGATTTAGCAATAAAAATCAGTTCAACTAAGCCCTCTTTACTTATAGAGTGCAAAGCAGTTGGAATAGATTTAAAAGACGATCATATAAGGCAAGCAACAAATTATGCCGCTGAATCAGGTGTAGAATGGGTTGTTTTAACAAATGCAAACAATTGGAAAATTTTTAAATTAGTTTTCTCACAACCTATTGACAAACAATTAATATATGAATTTAATTTGCTTGAACTTTCTGCAAGGAAACCTGAAACGCTTGATATACTTTACCCATTATGCATAGAGTCATTCCCGAAAGGAAAACCGCTTGGCTTGGATAGTTTGTACGAGCAAAAACAAGTGTTCAATAGATATGTTATAGGACAATTGTTAATGTGCGACGAAACAATAACAACACTCCGCCGAAAATTCAAAAAATTGTTCCCGGATATTAAAACCGATAACGAAAGTTTACTTCAACTTGTTTCAAGCGAAATAATCAAACGTGAAATCATTGACCCCGAACAATCAAAGGATGCAATAAAAATCATACGAAAGGCAGAAAAGAAAGCAACGCCAAAAGTCAAAGCAGATTAAATTGAAAAAGTAGTATTAAACATAATAAACGGCAGGGTCTCCTGCCGTTTAATTATATGTTTTAACCGTTAGCCCTACTCGTATGCATAAAGCCCCTTATCAATATCTATAACAAATGCCTGTTCAAACTGTACAACCACAGAACGGTTATATTTTATTATTATTGCCCACATATCCGAAGAGCTACCTTTAACTATTTCGGATGTTGTTTCACCTTTAATTTGTTCCGAATCCCTATCAAAAGTTAAGCAATAATTAACCCTTGCCGATTTTGCATTAAAATCAAGACTTTCTATTACAATATCATAAGAACCTGTTTCATATCTGCTGAATCTTCCGGTGAAATGTCCGCTTGATTTGAATGCCGATTCATTATACGATATTTCATCACTTAATAGACCGTTTTCTCCATCGGCTTGATTCCATAAATCCGCACTATTGTCATATTGATAACAAAAAGAATATTTTTTTATACGAGAACCGTAATTACCGTTATAACTGATTGTAAGGGTTACATTGTCCGTTTTATTCGATTCTTCATAATTATGAGAAATTTCATATTTTTCATTTTCCGAAAGACTGACATTTTCCAAAACAACATTATCGGGAACACTTTTGGGTTCTTCTTTCTTTGGGGTGTTGCTGCTTAAAGTATCTTCCGTCTGTGAAGAAGAACTAATTGTTGAACTTTCTTTTCCTTTACCTTTATTTTCGGAACAAGAGCATAACAATAATAACAAAGTCAAAACCACAAAAAACGATATAAATCTTTTCATTTATTTACTCCTTTTCAGAAATCAAATATTGCATACGGCAAATCAAACCATATAAATAAAATTGCCAATATTATAAAAATTAAATTTATGATAATCGCCGTAGTCTTTTTTTGCGTTGACGAATTTTTGTCTGTTACAATCATTAACATTACAATAATAGCCGCAACAACGGGAATTGCAGTCAAAAACGGTTTTATATCCGAATCAATACCAATAACTTTTCTGTTGTTAAGTAGATTTTGAAAAGAATAATGCGTGTCTTGTACGGCAACTCTGATTATAAAAGTAATGATGGCGCATATCACCGAAACGAAATAAGAACCTTTAATTTTCCCACTTGTTTCCTGATTATCCGTTACTTCAGTAATTCTTTGTGTACCAAGTTGACTTTTACCGCATTTCGGACAAAACTTTACGGTTTTTTCAATTTCACAACCGCATTCCAAACAAAACTTTTTTGCAGTGTCCTCCTCAACTTTCTCGCCGCAAACAGGACAAAATTTGCTTTCCCCTGAAATTTCAGCATTACATTGTTTACAAATCATTATTTTTCTTCCTTTCATTAAAGTATTGTGCAAATAATTCCGACACACAGAAACAGTAAAGACAACAATAAACTTTTATTATCAATTCTTTTAGAATTTCGGTAATTTATAAAAATCAAATAACCGTTTGCCGCCGTAAGTAAAATTGCCGTCAACAAAAATCCCGTTATTTTGATTAATAAAAAGAATACAACACCGGCATAAACAATATATTTCAAAATTTTGGTTTCGCCGTGTTTTGATATCAATTCACCTATTTTAGATATTTTTTTACTAATCTCTTCTTTTGGAAAATTTACAGCATTTTGATTATTATTCAAATCAACTGTTTCACCATTTACCTTTTGACCGCATTCCGTACAGAACAATACGTCTTCTGCAAGTTCTGTTCCGCATTTTTTACAATTCACAATTCTTACCCCCTATTTTTTAAAGTCCAATTATATTATAGGTCGATTTCACCCTATTGTCAATAGGTCAATTTGCCATAATATATATGGGTGATATTATGTCAAGACTTAAAGATTTACGAAAAGAACGGGGATTTACGCAAGTTAAAATGCAAATGCTTACCGGCATTGACCAAAGCGATTATTCAAAAATCGAAAACGGCAAAAGATATTACACATTTGAACAATGTGTTAAAATTGCAAAGGCGCTCAATACAAGCATGGATTATTTAGCAGGTTTGACAGATGAGAAAAAACCGTATCCGAGAAAAAAATAGCGGCAGGGTTTATCCCTGCCGTTTGGTTTTTTATTAACTTATTTACCGAAAATATCTGTTGCCGTTTTCAGTTGTTCTTCTGTCGGTAAAGTTTCGGGGAGTGTGTTTTTAAGTCCAAGTGAAACATACTTATTTCCTGCAAAATTATGATAGGGTAAAACACGCACCCGTATAACATTCTTTAAACTTTCGACAAATTCGGCAATTTTCCCAATTTCCGTATCGTTAAAGTTCGGTACAAACGGAACTCTTATTTCTGTTTTTTTGCCGAGTGAGTCGATATATTTTAAATTTTCAAGTATAATACCGTTTGATTTACCTGTACATCTTATATGTGTTTCTTCGTCTATTGCTTTTATATCATAAAGAAATACATCGGTATAATCAATAACTTTATCTATTGCCGCTCTCGGGACAAAACCGGAAGTATCAACTGCGGTATGTATGCCCTCTTTTTTAAGCCGTTTTAAAAGTTCGGCGCAAAAATCTGCCTGCATTAAGCACTCGCCGCCCGAAAGGGTTACACCGCCGCCCGAATTTTCGTAAAATTCACGGTCTTCAAGTAATATTGGCATAAGTTCATCTATACTTACACTTTGTCCGTAAAATTTAAGTGCAGACGAAAGGCAAGCATCGGCGCATTTGCCGCAACCCTTACACAAATCTCTAATATATATATGTGTGCCGTTTTCTATTTTATGTGCTTTATTGGGGCAGACCGAAGCACACTCGCCGCAATTTATACATTTTTCCTTATAATATGCCGTTTGCGGCTCAAAACAAATGCCTTCGGGGTTGTGACACCAAACACATTTAAGCGGACAACCCTTAAAGAAAACGGTTGTTCTTATTCCGTCGCCGTCGTGTACGGCAAAACGCTTAATATCGGATATTATCGCTTTCATTTTTTTACCCCATTACCGTAAATTTTCGGCGCGTTTTATGTATGCATCCTGCTCTTTTTTGGAAAGATTATTCCAAAGCACATTCCAACCGCAAACACGCACCTGCAAATTTTTATACTTTTCGGGATTTTTCTGTGCATCTTTAAGGGTATCGGCGTTAAAGACATTAAACTGAATTGCCAAACCGTCATTTTTTAAATAGGTTTTTAAAAGCGAATCAAAAACGACTAAACCCTCTTGCCCCGTTACTGCGGAATAATGAAGTGTAACATCAAGACAAAATGATTCGTGATACATATAGGGCTTTAAATTTACGGCAGATTTTATAAGTGCCGTTACCCCCTGCTTATCCATACCAATAACGGGTGATGCATTTTTTGAAATTTCTTCACCGGCAAGTCTGCCGTCGGGTGTAGCACCTGTTTTTTCGCCCTGCCATACAAACTGCATTGCAGAGTGAAGAAATGTTTTATAAACACCGCCTCTTGCATTTTTGCGGTTGTTTACATTATTACAGAAAAATTCCGATAACTGTTTTGCATAAAAATCGGTATCGGTATCCCCGTTGCCGTATTTATGCTTAC
>JAZLFY010000216.1:0-3969 GCA_045616025.1 Acutalibacteraceae bacterium
ATAATCTTGACGAAAGCGATAAAAGTATAATTATTAAGTACACAAAATATGAGTGTTTCGGTGCGGCAATAGACTGGCTTGAAACCGGTATGAAGAACGATATCGAGGAGGACTTTAAGCGCATAAGCGAAATAAAGCACGACTCGGTAGTTCAAATGATAGAAAACCTGTCAAAGTAAATTTCCCCATATTTTATTATACAGATTTGGTCGCGTGCCTAAAAAATAGGCACGCGTCCGTTTTTGTTAATATCACAGTATTAAAATTATTAATATAATATAACTGTAAAAATGCAAAAAGGGGGATTGTTCGTGAAACTTGCAAGAGCAATTGTAAAACACCGTGTTTTAATTCTCGTGTTGGTACTTATCCTTATGGTGCCGGCAATAATCGGAATAATTAAAACCCGTGTAAATTATGATATGCTTACATATCTGCCCGAAGATATGGAAACGGTTATCGGGCAGAACGAACTTTCAAAAGAATTTAACAAGGGTGCTTTTTCCTTTATTGTCGTTGAGAATATGGAGAATAAAGATGTTTCAAAGTTAAAAGCCGAAATTGAAAAGGTGCCCCATGTGGAAAGTGTGCTTTGGTACGATTCACTGCTTGATTTGTCGGTGCCTATGGAAATATTGCCCGACAAAATAAGAGAGGGTTTTAATACCGACACATGTACCATGATGGCGGTCTTTTTCGATACCTCCACATCGGACGACAAAACAATGGACTCGATATCCGAAATCCGCAAAATTTCGGGAAAACAATGTTTTGTTTCGGGTATGACGGCGTTGGTTGTTGACCTTAAAGATTTGTGCGAAAGGGAAGAGCCGATATATGTCGCAATCGCCGTTATTTGTGCCTGCGCCGTAATGCTCTTACTGCTTGACGGTTGGCTTGTGCCGTTTGTTTTTCTGTTTTCAATCGCTTTAATGATTGTGCTTAATCTCGGCAGTAACTACATTTTCGGCGAAATTTCCTATGTCACAAAGGCACTGTCGGCGGTACTTCAACTTGCGGTTACAATGGACTATTCAATCTTTTTGTGGCACAGTTACTGCGAACAGAAAGAAACCGTAAATGATAAATGCGAAGCCATGGCAATTGCCGTAAAAGAAACATTTGTAAGTGTGCTCGGCTCGTCAATTACCACGGTTGCCGGTTTTGCCGCACTCTGCTTTATGTCCTTTACACTCGGTAAAGATTTGGGAATAGTTATGGCAAAGGGCGTTATACTCGGTGTTATCGGCTCGGTAACCGTATTGCCCTCGCTTATCCTTATACTTGATAAACCGCTTAACAAAACCGCACATAAAAGCATTATCCCGAATATGAAAAAACTTTCCTCAAAAATGCTTAAAATATTCCCCGTATTCCTTATAATTTTTGCGGTTTTAATCGTTCCCGCATTTAACGGATATATGAAAACCAATGACGAGGTTTACTACGATTTGGGCGATACACTGCCAAAAGATATGGACTATGTCATTTCAAAGACCAAACTTAAAGACGAATTTGATATCGGCGCAACCCACATGGTACTTGTAAGTTCGTCGCTTTCTTCTAAATCGGTTACCAAAATGATAGGCGAAATGGAAAAGGTGGACGGCGTTAAATATGTACTGGGGCTTGAATCGGTTTTAGGGCCTGCCGTACCCGAAGAAATACTGCCCGAAAGTATAAAGGGCATTGTTAAGGGTGACAAGTGGGAACTGCTGCTTATTAATTCAAGTTACCGTGTTGCAAGTGATAAGGTAAACGACCAGATAACAAAACTAAACGGAATACTTAAAAGTTACGATAAAGGCGGTATGCTGATCGGCGAAGCCCCCTGTATGAAAGATATGATAGAAACGACCGACCGCGACTTTAAGATAGTAAACATTGTGTCGGTAGCAGCAATATTCCTTATAATACTGTTTGTCGAAAAAAGTATCACTCTGCCCTTTATCTTAATTGCGGTAATCGAACTCGGCATATTCATAAATTTAGGTCTGCCGCATTATATGGGACAAAGTTTGCCCTTTATCGCACCCATTTGCATAAGTACAATTCAACTTGGTGCAACGGTTGACTATGCAATACTTATGACCACAAGATACAAAACCGAGCGCATACGCACGGGGGATAAAAAGCAGGCGATTTCAATTGCGCTTTCAACCTCAATTCCCTCAATTCTTGTGTCGGGAACAGGACTTTTTGCGGCAACTTTCGGTGTCGCGATTTATTCCGACATTGACATTATAAGTTCAATTTGTATGCTTTTGGCGCGCGGCGCTGTTTTAAGTATGATACTTGTAATTCTTATTTTGCCGGCATTTTTAATGCTAACAGACAAACTTATTGTAAAAACCACGCTCGGAATGAATAAAGGGAGGGCGAAAATATGAAAAAACAAATAATAAAAATAACCGCCGCCGTACTTTCGGCGGCACTGATTGCAGGTTGCACATTTTATTTTGCAAAAGATAAAACAAATAAAACCACCCCAAAAACCGTATCACATACCGCCGCAAATAAGCAAACACCCGTAAACCAAAACCAAAAGGACGAAACGGTTTATGTGCTTGCAAATGCCGACGGCAGTGTAAAAAAGGTTATTGTAAGCAACTGGATTAAAAACTCACTTAAACTTAATAAGTTGACCGATAAAACCGAAATTGAAAACGCCCAAAATGTAAAGGGTGACGAAACATATACGGTAAACGGCGAAAACGCAAAGGTCTGGGATGCCGAGGGTAACGATATTTATTATACCGGCACACTCGAAAAGGAAATTCCGGTTGATTTAAGTGTTTCTTATAAACTTGACGGCAAGCCCGTATCGGCGGAAGAACTTGCCGGTAAAAGCGGCAAAGTGACCGTCCGTTACGATTATAAAAACAAACAGTACGAAACCGTAACGGTAGACGGCAAAAGCGAAAAAATCTATGTTCCTTTTGTAATGCTTACGGGACTTTTGCTTGATAACGAAACCTTTTCAAATGTAACCGTTTCAAACGGCAAGGCGATAAATGACGGAAAGCGCACGGCGGTTATCGGTTTTGCGTTGCCGCAATTAAATGAAAATTTAAAACTTGACCGTGAAATTCTTGATATTCCCGATTATGTTGAAATCTCTGCCGATGTAAAAGAATTTACGCTTGGTATGACCTTAACCCTTGCAACAAGTGAAATCTTTTCAAATGTTGATACGGAAAAACTTGATAAACTTGACGGTATTACCGAACAAATCGGTCAACTCGGCGACTCAATGAACAAACTTGTTGACGGCTCAAGCGCACTTTATTCGGGACTTGATACCCTGCTTCAAAGTTCCGATACTTTAATAAACGGTATTGATGCGCTGGCGGCAGGTGCTAAAAAACTAAATGGCGGCGCAGATGAACTTTTGGTCGGCGCAGAACAACTTTATACGGGACTTGACACCTTAAATAAAAACAGCCAAACATTAAATGAGGGCGCAAAAGCCGTATTTAATTCTTCCCTTAAAACCGCCACCGACCAACTGATAGAGGCAGGCGCACTGCCGCCCGGCTCGTCACTTACAATAGAAAACTATGCGGACACATTAAATTACATAATTGCGCAGGTCGGTGCGCAGTCACCGACAGGGCAGATGTTATTATCGGTTAAAGCAGGACTTGACTCGCTTAATACCTTTTATACGGGTGTCCTTGCCTATACAGACGGCGTCGGGAAAAGCGCAGACGGTGCAAAGCAACTATCGGGCGGCGCAAAGGAACTTAATGGCGGAATAAAAGAACTGTTGGGCGGAATACTTACTGTTAAGGACGGTATGCCTGCACTTAAAAGCGGCGTAGGTGAACTGAAAGCCGGCGCAATGCAGTTAAGCGAGGGGCTTAAACAATTCAAAACCGAGGGCATAGATAAAATAGCCAAGATAGTAAATACGGATATTAAAGGAATTGCCACACGGCTTCGTGCAACGGTTGATGTTGCAAAGAA
>JAZLFY010000217.1:0-2205 GCA_045616025.1 Acutalibacteraceae bacterium
AAAAAGAATATGTTTTTAAAAAAGCAAAAAAACCGTGTGTCTTTCGTCCGTTTGTTGTGGGGTTTGGACCTGCCGGTATGTTTGCGGCGCTCACTCTTGCGCGCGCAGGACTAAAACCCGTAGTTATCGAACGGGGAAAGTGCGTAGAAGAACGGCAAAAGGATATTGATGCTTTTTTTAAGGGTCAACCCCTAAATGAAAATTCAAATGTCCAGTTTGGCGAGGGCGGCGCAGGCACCTTTTCAGACGGCAAATTAAACACCGGTATAAAGGATGTTAGATGCCGCACGGTGCTTAAAGAATTTGTCCGTTTCGGCGCAAAAAATGATATTTTAATTGATGCAAAACCGCATATAGGCACAGACATTTTAAAACAAATTGTAAAAAATATAAGAGAAGAAATAATATCGCTCGGCGGTGAAATCCGATTTGAAAGTGTTTTTGAGGGTTTTTGTGAAAAAGACGGAAAACTTGAAGAAATAACCGTAAACGGACAAAATATTCCTTGTGAAAACTTAATTCTTTGTTGCGGACATTCGGCAAGAGACACCTTTAAAATGCTCATTACAAAGGGTGTAAAAATGGAGCAAAAGCCATTTTCCGTCGGTGTTCGCATTGAACATCTGCAAAGTGATATTAACCGTGCTTTATACGGAAGTTTTGCCGAGCATCCGGCACTTTCTGCCGCTTCTTACAAAATGGCGGTGCATTTAAAGAACGGACGGGGAGTATATACATTTTGTATGTGTCCGGGCGGCTATGTTATAAACGCTTCAAGCCAAAACGGTAAAACGGCTGTAAACGGTATGAGCGAAAATTCCCGAAACGGTAAAAATGCAAACAGCGCTTTGCTTGTCGGTGTAGGCACCGAAGATTTTGAAAGTGACAATGTTCTTGCAGGATGTTTGTTGCAGGAGAAAATCGAAAAAGCGGCATATACCGTAGCAAAAGGCAAAGTTCCGGTTGATACGGTAGGTCATTTTGTTTTCGGTGACGCACCGAAAATCGGCAAAGTAAAGCCGACTGTAAAACCTGATTTTGTTTTAGCGGATATGGACAAGATTTTTCCGTCTTTCGTTACAAATTCATTAAGGCAGGGAATAGTTGAGCTTGATAAAAAGATTAAGTGTTTTGCCGATAAGCAGGCAATAATCACCGCGCCCGAAACACGCAGTTCCTCACCGGTAAGAATTTTAAGAAATGAAAACGGAGAAAGCCTTTCAATAGTGGGTATTTATCCGTGCGGAGAGGGTGCAGGTTATGCCGGCGGTATAATGTCTGCGGCGGTTGACGGAATTAAGTCTGCCGAAAAAATAATTTATAAATTTCTTTAGTTATTCGGTCTTTTAATACTTATTCCGCATAAATTTCCTGTCCTTATTGTTGTTCCGCCCAAATAACGGGTGAGGGAAATGATTTTCCCGTTTAATTCACCTTTATAATAGATGTAAATAAACTTTTTGTTTCTTTTGGTTTTCATTATTTTTCCGTTTTTCTTTATTTCGCAAAGTAAATTTACAACCTTTTCGTCTTTAAAAAAACGATTTAGTTTAAAAAATGGTATGTCAGGCAGGGTGAAAAGCGAAAATAGATTTAAAATGTTTATTCTTTTTTTGTCGAATTTACCCTTTAAAGATTTACTTTGCAGGTGATTTCTTAAAGCGGAAATATATCTTTCGTTAATATTAGGTGAAAATTGCATATTATTTGCCTTCTTTCAAGTCTTATTTTTGCCAATATCAATAAAAATAGAAAATTTGTTAAATTTTGGACAATTTTGACTTGAAATATTTATCATAATAGGGTAAAATATTTAAAGAAAATTTTTTAGGAGGTACTTTAAAATGGTTAAAGTTGCTATTAATGGTTTTGGCCGTATCGGCCGCTTGGCTTTCCGCCAGATGTTCGGCGCAGAGGGTTATGAGGTTGTTGCTATCAACGATCTTACAAGCCCCGCAATGCTCGCTCACTTGCTCAAATATGACTCTGCTCAGGGCAGATATGCTCTTGCAGACACCGTAACTGCCGGTGAAGACAGCATTACCGTTGACGGTAAAACCATCAAAATCTATGCTGAAAAAGACGCAGCAAATCTTCCTTGGGGTCAAATCGGTGTTGACGTTGTTCTTGAATGCACCGGTTTCTATACCGCAAAGGACAAGGCACAGGCACACATTACTGCCGGTGCTAAAAAGGTTGTTATTT
>JAZLFY010000218.1:0-3350 GCA_045616025.1 Acutalibacteraceae bacterium
GCGGCAAGACGGCCGAGTCCGCCGTTGCCGAGTCCCGCATCAGGCTCAAATTCATAAAGATTATTAAGTTTAACACCGAATTTTTTAAGTGCCTTTTCCATTTTATCGGTAATGTCAAGATTAAAAAGGTTATTTTTAAGGGAACGGCCCATTAAAAATTCCATACTTAAATAATAAACCGTTTTTGCTTTTTTGCGGTCGGCTTGCTTTTTAAATTCCGCTTTTCTTTCGCTCATAATATCAAGAACTACAAGAACGCACGCCTTATAAAATATTTCGTCCGATGCTTCTTTTGCATTAACACCGAAATTATGGGAAAGTTTGCGCTCTATCGCACTTGTAAGTTCCGATATTGTTATGTTGTTCATAAAGTAACTCCTTTTGAAATGTCATATATATAATATTATTTACTATATATAATACAATATTCCAAAGCAAAATGCAAGTTATATCGGGAAAGGTTTTTTGGTGAATTTTTGTATATAATACACAAAAAACCGCTTTTTTAATTGAGATAATAGAAAAACGGTTATTTAATTATAACAAAATCCCTGCCTGTTTAAGGCAGGGATAATTTAAAAATTAAAGATTTTCAATAAACTCTTTTACATCAACAAGTTGTCCGCCCTCAACACGCGATTTTTCTGCCGCAAAGCATATATAATGGCTTTCTGCCGAGCGGTCAATGGTGGTAATCGAGCCGGTGTCGAATTCTTCGCCCGAATAGAGTTTAATAACATCTTCAATAAGTCGGGTGTCGCCGCCGCCGTGACCGGAAAATTCGGTTGTAAGACTTTCAATGTCAATAACGGTGGGTTTCTTATCGGTGAATTTTTGGTAATAAACTTTTTTATCTCTGAACGTTCCCCAAAGTTCACCCTCGGTGCCGCCAACCCTTATGTTGCGGTCTTGTTTAATGTTAAATCCGTCCATTTGGAAGGTTACGGTTACGCCGTCTTCAAGCAGTAAATTAACCGTTTGGTGGTCAACAACATCGTTGTCCATTTTGTAAACACATCTGCCGTAATCGGTAGTGCGCAGTACCTCCATAATGTTTTCTTCATTGGGCTCTGGATGTAAAATGCTTGTCGGCCAACCGGGAATACGGGATAAGTAGAATTTAACCGCATTAAAGGCGCAGTTTTCAACCGGACATCCGTCCGAGCAACGCTCGGTTGCACCCTCGGGGCAATTTTCGGCTTTAAAGTGGTCAAGCGAGCCGAAAGAATTAAGTTTTAAGCACTTTTTACCCGTAAGCCACAAAATAAGGTCCATATCGTGACAGCACTTTGCCAAAATCATAGGACTTGAAGTTTCCTGCTTATGCCAGTTGCCGCGGACATAACTGTGCGCGATATGATAATATCCGACATTTTCCGACATTTCAACCGTTTCAACCTTACCGATAGCGCCGCTTTGAAGTATCTTTTTAACCTGCTGATAAAAATGTGTGTAACGAAGTACATGGCAGATAATAACCCTGCGGCCGAGTTTGTTTGCGGCCTTAACGATTTTATCAATATCTTCGATTTTATTTGAAATCGGCTTTTCAAGAAGTAAATCGTAACCCTTTTCCATTGCCCTAACCGCGTGGTCAACATGTTGGTTGTCCTGGGTTGCAATAACGCAAATATCGGCAAGTTTGTCTTCTTTTAAAAGGGAGTCCGCACCGTCATAAAGTCGGTCTTCGGGCAGATTTAACCATTTGTTTGCCGCATCAAGACGAATGCGTCTGTTGTCGGCAATAGCGGTAATCTCCATTTTGTCGGGGAATTTAAGTTGCTTTGAAGCATACTGTGTTCCGCGGTTTCCCATACCGATAATCGCAAAAGTTACTTTTTTCATAATCGTACACTACCTTTTTATTATTTTACATATTAATTATATTTTTTTAAACATAATAAGTAAAGACAAAAATCACAATTCTTTGCGAAAAAATCAATTATATAATGTTCTTGCGGCATTAAGGGTAACAAGGACCAACACACCAACATCGGCAAATGCCGCCGCCCACATATTCGCAAAGGAAAAACCGAGCAGTGAAAAAATCAAAACGGCGAATTTTACCGCTAACGAAAAGACAATGTTTTCTTTTACAATTCGTTTTGCCCGTTTTGCAATTTTTTTGGCACTTATGAGCGAGTTTAAATTGCCGTCGGTAAGAATAATATCCGCCACTTCACCTGCCGCATCAAGTCCGCCGCCGAAAACCGCAATTCCAATATCGGCACGGGCAAGGGCAGGGGTGTCGTTAATTCCGTCACCGATAAATGCAACCGTGCGTTTTTTATCTAATTTGCTTTCAAGAATTTTTACCTTATCTTCGGGTTTAAGTTCGGCATAAAACTCCGAAATACCAACCGCTTTTGCTACCGTCTGGGCGTTTTCATAACTGTCACCCGTCAGCATTACGGTTTCGGTTTTGTCGGCATTTAAGCGGCAAACGGTTTTTTGTGCATCGGCTTTTAATGTGTCGGAAATTACAATATGTCCTAAGTATTCGCCGCCCTTTGCAATATGTATAACCGTTCCGTGCTTTTCGCAATCTTTGTACAGAATACTATTTTCAGTCATCAGTTCACGGTTGCCCACAAGCACCGTTTCACCGTCTATTTCCGCTTTAACACCCTGTCCTGCAATTTCGGTAAAACTTTCGGCTTTTTTCGGTAGAGGCTTTTTGTATGCCGCCTTTAAGGAAAGGGAAATCGGGTGCGAGCTGCCTTCTTCCGCCACCGCCGCAAGTAAAAGTATTTCTTCTTTGTCAACCTTTTCGGGGTGAACGGCAACAACCGTAAAATCACCCTTTGTAAGCGTTCCGGTTTTGTCAAAAAGTATATGGGTAACTCCACTCAGCCGTTCAATAAATGCCGCACCTTTTATAATAACACCCCGTTTTGCCGCTGCGGCAACCGAACAGAAAAATGTAAGCGGCACCGAAACAACAAGTGCGCAGGGGCAGGAAATAACAAGAAATGTAAGCGCACGGTAAATAAACGGCTTAACTTCACCCGTAATAATGGACGGAATAACGGCAATTAAAAGCGCACTAATGCAAACGGCAGGGGTATAATATTTTGCAAAAGATGTAATAAACCGTTCGCTTTTCGCCTTTTTCTCGGAACAGTTTTCAACAAGTGATAAAATTTTAGAAGCGGTGGAATTTTCAAACGTTTCGCAAACACGAATTTTAAGTATACCGCTTAAATTAACCGTGCCGCCGAAAACCTTGTCGCCCATCTGTGCGGCAACCGGTAACGATTCGCCCGTAATGGCGGAATTATCCACATTGGCAAACCCCTCAATAATCTCGCCGTCAAGCGGAATTCTGTTACCTGCGGTAACCTTAATAA
>JAZLFY010000219.1:0-5265 GCA_045616025.1 Acutalibacteraceae bacterium
TGCCTTTGTGACCCACGCGAACTTGCCGATATCACCCTTGCCGCCGATATTGTTAATTCGGCAATTAAAGACAAATTGAAAATTGCCGTTTACGGTGACTATGACTGTGATGGTGTTGTTTCAACAGCACTTATGCGCGATTATCTTGTTTCCCGCGGTGCTGATGTTATTACCTATATTCCCGACCGTATTAAAGAAGGATACGGAATGAACATTGCGGCGGTAAATAAACTTAAAAATGCAGGAGTTCAACTAATAATTACAGTTGATAACGGCATTTCTTCCTATGAGGAAATCGAATATGCAAATTCGCTTGGAATTAAAACGGTTGTTACCGACCACCACATTCCGCCTGATATTTTACCACCTGCGGCGGCTATTGTTGACCCGCACCGAAAGGACTGTAATTCGCAGTTTAAAGAAATTTGCGGTGCGCAGGTTGCATTTAAACTGTGTTGTGTGCTTGATGATAAAGAGCCCGAACAACTCCTTGGCACTTATGCCGATATTTTATCGGTTGCAACGGTTGGCGATGTTATGCCGCTTGTAAACGAAAACCGTGCGTTTGTTCGTGAGGGTGTTAATAAAATAAGAAAAAATCCCCGTGCAGGAATTACCGCTATACTTAACAGTGCCGGAATTGACCGTGCCGATGTTACAAGCAGTAAAATTGCCTATGCCATTACACCGCGAATTAATGCGGCAGGCAGAATGGGCAGTGCCGACCGTGCGCTTACGCTTCTTTGTACCAAAGATATGCTTGAAGCATTACGCATAGCAGGGGAAATTGACGACGACAACGCTCGCCGTCAGCAGGTTGAAAGGGAAATTTCGGAACTTGCATTTAAGCAGATAGATGAAAACGGTTTCGATAACGACCGTGTTATTATCGTTTCGGGCGATAAATGGCATATGGGCGTTACGGGAATTGTTGCATCAAGAATTTGTGAAAAATACGGGAAACCGGCAATAGTTCTTTCCTTTGACGGTGAATCAGGTCACGGCTCGGGCAGAAGTTTTGAGGGCTTTAATCTATACGATGCAATTCTTTCTTCAAAAGATTATTTAACCCGTTTTGGCGGTCACGCATTGGCAGCAGGCGTAAGCATTGAAAAATCAAAGGTTGAAGATTTCAGAAAAGCAATTAACGGTTATGCCGTAACACTCGGCAATGCCGTACCCGAACTTAAAGTTGATTTTCGCCTTAATCCTGCAAGTATGTCGGTTGATATGGCACACGCAATTAAGGTGCTTGAACCGTTTGGGCATAAAAATCCCGTTCCCGTTTTTGCGGTATGCGGTGTTAAACTTGAAAAAATTGCGGAACTGTCGGGCGGCAAGCATTTAAAACTTTTCTTATCAAAGGGTGAAAACACCTTTAATGCTCTGCTTTTCGGAACGGGAACAGATAAATTCTGTTTTGATATAGGCGATGTTCTTGACCTTGCCGTAACCCTTGATGCAAACTATTTTAAGGGTGAATATTCCTTATCGGTAATAATAAAAGCAATAAGGGAAACCGATACCGACGAAGAAGAAGTATTCCTTTCAAAATTTGCTTTTGAAGACTATATGTCAAACCGCAATATTGATACCATGCGTCTGCTTCCTACAAGAGAACAGGTGGGCGAGGTTTATAAATATTTAAAAACGGGAATAATTCCCGAAGAAAAACTTAAATATTATTTTTTAAATACGATAGGTTATGCAAAAACCAAAATTGCGCTTAAAACACTTTTTGAACTTAATTTAATTGACTTTAAAGACGGCGGATTTTACGCATTAGAGGGTAATAAAACCGACCTGAACAATTCAAAAACATATAATTCTTTAAATAGGGGGTGAGTCAGGTGAACGACAACGAAAAAAGAGATTATGAAGATTTGTTGGAAACTCTTAAAAAGCAGGGCGGAAAATACGATGTTGATTTAATTACCCGTGCTTTTGAATACTGTGTTATGGCGCACAACGGTCAAAAGCGCCAAACAAATGAAGATTATTATATCCACCCCTTTAATGTCAGTAAAATTCTCATATCTTTCGGTATGGACAGTCAGTCAATAACGGCGGCACTCCTTCACGACGTTGTTGAGGATACACCTGCAACCCGAAAAGATATTGAAAAGATGTTCGGTGCCGATGTTGCATTGCTTGTTGACGGCGTAACACGGCTCAGTAAACTTAAATTTGAAACCAAAGAGCAAGAGCAGGCAGAGTCACTTCGTAAAATGCTTATTGCAATGGGTAAGGATATTCGTGTAATAATCATTAAACTTGCCGACCGTCTGCATAATATGCGCACACTTGATGCATTGCCTGAAGAAAAACAGCGTCAAAAATCACTTGAAACTTTGGAAATTTATGCTCCAATTGCGCACCGATTGGGTATTCGTCCTGTTAAAGAAGAACTTGAAGACATTGCAATAAGACATCTTGACCCTGTTGCCTATGTGGAAATTGAAGAACTTTTAAAGGTAAGAAAACCTCAGAGAGAAGAAATATTAAAGGATATAAAATCACGCATTGAAAAAAGAGTAAAAGAAGAAATGCCCGATTCCCATGTAACATTTCAAAGCAGGGTTAAATCTATTTACGGTATTTACCGCAAAATGTATTTGCAGGGACGGGATTTTGACGAAATTTACGATGTTTATGCCGTTCGTGTAATTACCGATACGGTACACGACTGTTATAATGTTTTGGGTATTATGCACGATATTTTCCGCCCCATACCGAATAGGTTTAAGGACTATATCTCAACCCCCAAACCGAACATGTATCAGTCACTTCATACTACGGTTATCAGCCGTGAGGGGGTACCCTTTGAAATTCAAATAAGAACATTTCAAATGCACCATACTGCCGAATACGGTATTGCGGCGCACTGGAAATATAAAGAAAAAATCGCCGAAAACGACGAAAAAATGGAAAAACACCTTGCGTGGATAAGACAAATACTTGAAGATAACGATTCTTCGGGCGATGCTTCCGAACTTGTAAGGAGCATAAAGGTTGACCTGTCTCAAGAGGATGTTTTTGCGGTTACTCCGCGCGGCGATGTTATCAACCTGCCGGTCGGCTCAACCGTTGTGGACTTTGCTTTTGCAATTCACTCTGCGGTCGGTATTAAAATGGTCGGCGCAAAGGCAGACGGTAAAATCGTACCCATAAATCACGAGATTAAGACGGGCGAGGTAATCGAAATTTTAACCTCCAATCAGGCAGGTAGGGGACCGAGCAGAGATTGGATGAATATTGCGGTTACAAACTCGGCAAAAGCAAAAATCCGTTCTTGGTTTAAAAAGGAAAGACGCCCCGAAAATATCGAAAGCGGCAAAAACGATATTATGCGTGAATTCAAGCGGAATAATATGCGTTTTGAAGATGATGAACAATATAACGGTTTTATTGATGATATTGCCAAAAAATATCATTATAACGATGCTGACGAATTTTATGCGGCAATAGGTTACGGCGGTATTCTTATTTCAAAAATTATGCCCCGTGTACGGGAAGATTATAATAAGAAAATCGAAGTCCTAAAACCCGTCACAATGGAAGCCGTTAAAGTAAAATCGGGCAAGGCGTCACCCGACGGTGTGTTAATCGAGGGTATCGATAACTGCCTTATCAAACTTTCAAAATGTTGTTCACCGCTTCCGGGTGACGAAATTATCGGCTTTATCACAAGAGGACACGGCGTTTCCGTTCATAAACTCGACTGTAACAATGTGCCTAAGGATATTTCAAAATGTGACGAACCGGAGAGATGGATACCTGCACACTGGTCGGTGGATATGGGCAGGGGCTTTAACGCAACCGTTCAGATTTCCGCCATTGCCCGTGACGGTATTTTAGGTGATGTTATGAATGTTGCCTATAATATGCGAATAGGTGTTCACACCCTTAATGCCCGCGATGATAATAGCGGTAACAGTATAATCAATATGACATTAAGTGTAGAAAGTGCCGAACATTTAAAGAGCATTATTGCGCATCTTTCAAAGGTTAACGGCGTGTTCAGTGTAGAAAGGATGTTACAGTGAGAGCAGTTATTCAGCGCGTAAAAAGTGCGGATGTGAAAATAGACGGTAAATGTGTCGGTAGTTGTGAAAACGGTTTTATGATTTTGTTCTGTGCAGTAGAGGGCGACACCGAAGAAGAGGTTAAACTTCTTGCAAAGAAAACCGCAATGTTAAGGGTGTTTGAAGATAATGACGGTAAAATGAATTTATCTTTGCTTGACACCAAGGGCGAGGTGCTTTGCATTTCGCAGTTTACCCTTGCGGCAGATACCAAAAAGGGAAACCGCCCGTCTTTTATAAATGCCATGCAACCTGATACGGCGAGCCGGTTTTATGATATGTTCTGCGAAGAACTTAAAACTTTGGGCGTAGAAAATGTGCAAAAGGGTGTTTTCGGCGCCGATATGCTTGTAACACTTCAAAACGACGGCCCCGTAACAATAATTCTTGATACAGATACTTGGAAACATAGGTGACAAAATGGAAGTTTCTTTATTGGCAAACAGTAATTTAATATTTAACAGTAACTGTTACGGTGTTTTAAGTGAAAAAGCGGCAATAGTTATAGACCCCGGTAAATACACACCCGAAACGGCAAATTTTTTAAACCGCAACAAAGATAAGGAACGCTTAATTCTTTTAACACACTGTCACTTTGACCATATCGGCGGTGCAAAACAGTTAAGCGAAGAAACCGGTGTAAAAATCGCAATAGGAAAAACCGAAGCTGAATATCTTAACCTTAACGAATATAATCTGGGCTCAATATTTCATAGGGAAGTTGACAGTATTTATCCCGCCTTTACTTTTGAAGACGAAGAAGAATATGCCCTTGGCGATGTAACAATTAAGACAATGTTAACTCCCGGTCATACAATAGGCAGTGTTTGCTATCTTATTGACGGTGTCCTTTTCAGCGGTGACACACTCTTCTTTAAAAATGTCGGCAGAACCGACCTTGCAGGCGGAGACAGTGAAAAACTTATGAATTCTCTTATGAAACTTTGTTTCTTGCCCGACGATACGGTTGTTTATCCGGGGCATGCAAATATGACCACAATCGGTCACGAAAAGCAGTATAATCCGTATATGAGGTAAAAAATGATACTTTGTAATCTGTGCGACGAAAAATTTGATTACGAATTTGAAAAACTAATCCGTCTTTTTATGCCTTTTGAAAAGATTGAAGTTTTGCATAGCATTATTTTGTCGGGTGACCGTGCGGTACAGTCAAGTGAAA
>JAZLFY010000220.1:0-3639 GCA_045616025.1 Acutalibacteraceae bacterium
TGTATTTAAGTAAATAGTGTGATATATTGTTAAAAACAACAAAAAATATAAAGGAGCAATATTTATGTTTTGCCCAAAATGCAGAAGTCAAATTGATGACGGTTCACTTGTTTGCCCAAGTTGTGGTGCAAAAATTGATCAGCCGGAAGAAATTAAAAGTTTCTCCGAACATAAACAACCAGACAATACAAAACTTGATTTTGATGAAAAGCCCCAAAAAGTCGGTAAACCGAAAGTGCCGGTATGGCTTTTTGCTCTTGTTTGCGCACTTGTTGTAATTCTTTTGGGACTTGTTGTTTTTCTGACTGTCGGCTCACTTGATAAGTCAAATGAAAAGACCGAATCAAGCAGTAAGGTAT
This sequence comes from Acutalibacteraceae bacterium, assembly GCA_045616025.1. Classification (GTDB taxonomy): domain Bacteria; phylum Bacillota; class Clostridia; order Oscillospirales; family Acutalibacteraceae; genus UBA737. The sequence continues at coordinate 360 of JAZLFY010000220.1, forward strand.
CTTCTTCAAGTAAAGTTGAAAGCAAAACCGAAAGCAAGACAGAGAGCAAAACCGAAAGCAAGAGTGAATCCTCCTCACAAAGCAGTCAGACATCGTCCGAAGATGTTAATTACACCCGTTGGTACGGCACCTTTGCCGAAGAAACCGATAAGGGCAGTTATTATGTTGAAGTTCTTGAAGTAACCAACGACAAAAGAATTACTTTTGAGGTGTCTTTTGTCGGTGTTGATAATTCACCCGTATACAAAACCGAACAAATTATTGCACAACTTGACGGCAAAGGCAACACCGCATTTTCGTGGAACGATTCATGGAAAAACAGCGGCACGGGCACTTTAACACTTAAAGAAAACGATGCTCCCTATGTTGAAATTTCAATGACCGTTACAAAGGAAGCGGATGTTAACCGAGGAACACTTGCCACAAACGGTGTTAAAACACTCAAAAAGAAAAACTGACAAAGAGGAAAGCGAAATGTTCGAAGTTCGTAAAATAACCGAAGAGTGTGTCGAATTTATCAGAAATTTTTTTGAAGAAAACGGAAAGGACTGTAATGCCGTTGTCGGAATTTCGGGCGGTAAGGACAGTTCCGTTGTTGCGGCACTTTGTGTTAAGGCGCTCGGGAAAGACCGTGTTATCGGTGTTTTAATGCCCTGCGGCGAACAAAAGGATATTGAAATGGCACAGTTGCTTGTGGACATTTTGGGCATTCGGCACTATGTGATAAATGTTAAGGATGCGGTTGACGGCGTTATTCGCAGTATGCCATTTGAAATATCCGAACAAACCCGTACCAATATTCCGCCGCGAGTTCGTATGACAACACTTTATGCCGTTGCGCAAAGTCATAACGGCAGGGTGGCAAACACCTGCAATCTTTCGGAGGACTATGTCGGTTATTCCACCCGTTACGGCGATGCGGCGGGCGATTTCAGTCCCTGCGCAAACCTTACGGTTGATGAGGTAAAACAGATAGGCAGATTTTTAAAACTGCCCGATGTTTTGGTTGATAAAGTGCCGATAGACGGACTTTGCGGTAAAACCGACGAAGAAAACTTAGGTTTTACCTATGCGGTACTTGATAAATATATCCGCACGGGTGAAATAGAGGACGAATATATAAAATCGGTTATTGACGACAAACACGAGAAAAACTTATTCAAATTAAAACTGATGCCGTCTTATAAGCCTGAAATTTAAAAGAGGAACAGTATGAAAGCAGAAAAAACATATCATATCAATATTGAAAATACTTTTGATGCAAGATATGCTATTTTGCCCGGTGACCCCGGCAGGGTTGAAAAGATAGCAAAATATCTTGATAACCCGAAATTCTTATCGCAAAACCGTGAGTATACCACCTATATCGGTGAACTTTGCGGCGAAAAGGTAATAGTAATGTCAACCGGTATGGGCGGCCCGTCCGCCGCTATCGGTGTTGAAGAACTGTATGCTATGGGGGTAGACACATTTGTCCGTGTCGGCACCTGCGGCGGTATGCAGATGGATGTTAAAGCAGGCGACCTTATAGTCGCTACCGGTGCTGTTCGTATGGAGGGAACAACCAAGGAATATGTTCCTGTTGAATTTCCTGCGGTGCCCGATTTTGAGGTAACAAATGCGCTTATAGAAGCGGCAAAGAAATCGGGACACGATACCCATACGGGCGTTGTTCAAAGCAAGGACTCCTTTTACGGTCAACACAGTCCGGAGCGTATGCCGGTAGCAGGTGAACTGCTTTTTAAATGGAATGCGTGGGTAGCGGCAGGGTGCTTGGCTTCCGAAATGGAAAGTGCGGCACTGTTTGTCGTTTCAAGTGTGCTTCGCGCCCGTGCAGGTGCGGTGCTTACCTGTGTCTGGAACGGCGAGCGTGAAAAAGCAGGACTTAAAGCAGACGAAGATTTAGATACCGACTCTGCCGTAAAAACGGCGGTTGAAGCGGTAAAATTGTTGATTACCGGAGATAAGGGAAAAAATCAGCCAAATCGATAAAAACAGAAACCCAAAACAGCGATTTTGCATCTAAACGGATATTTAAAAAATCGGTTATAAACAAATTTTCACAAAAGGAGATTATTATAATGAAAAAAAGAATTATCAGTATGCTTTTAGCGGCAAATATGTTGCTGATGCTTGTCCCGATAACGGCAACTGCGAAAGAAATTTACGCAGATACGGTGGTATACGGCACGATTCGTACCGCCGAAGAAGATAATCCTGTTGCCGAAGCCATTGCCGTCAAGGACGGAAAGTTTATTTATGTCGGGAACGAGGCAGGTGTTACGGCGTACATTAAGGACGGTGTTACAAAGGTCATCGACCATCGGGGCAAAGGTATGGTAATGCCGGGCTGCACCGACGGACACTCACATTACACCATGAAATTTGGTATGGAGAATATGAAGGGCGGCCTTATGTTAGCAACCGAAGACGATAAGGCGGCAATATTGCAAAAGCTCGATGCGGCTACTCTTGCGGCAAAAAAGGCGGGAAAAACCTCCCTTTTCGGCTTCGGGTGGAACTACCTCGCCCTCACAATGGACCCCCCGACTTTGCAAGAACTTGACAGTGTTACGCACGGCGTATCAACCATAATATTTGATCAGGGCGGACATCACGCATTTTGCAACTCGGAATGTTTGAAGCGCAGCGGTATTATTGACGGTGCCGGAAATGTTCTTATTACGGAGATTGACGGCGGTTATCTTGCACTGGATGATAAAGGATATCCTACCGGATATTCTGAAGAGCGTGTTACAGGTTATATGATGCGTATGGGCGGTATTGACCAAAACGAAATCATAGATGATCAGCTTGCGGAAATTTCTATTCTTAAAACGCAGGATTTACTGCTTTCTACGGGATATACCATGGCACTGGACGGATGGAGCAATATGTTTCATCCAAGCAAGCTCTATGCTGCCGCAAATCGCTTGGATAAAACGGGAAAACTTAAAATTGTCTTTCCTATGACATACGAGGTGGAACCCTGGCAGACGGACATAAGCAAAGAAATTGACTATCTTGCTTCGCTTAAAAAGGAATACGGAACAAATCATGTATTTCCGGAATATCTGAAATTATTTATGGACGGTGTTGTGGAGACCAAGACCGGAGCATTGATCAAGCCGTACAAGGACGGCACGGTATATAAAAGCTTTTGGTCCGTAGACCGACTGGCAGAAATCACCGAAGAGTGCAATGCCAAAGGTCTGACAGTACATGTTCATACTATGGGTGATGCCGCTATCAAGGAAACGACAGATGCTTATATCAAAGG
>JAZLFY010000221.1:0-2260 GCA_045616025.1 Acutalibacteraceae bacterium
GTCGGATATTTTTACGGTAGAAGATGCCGTAAAGTATCTTATTAATCTTGGCAAAGGCGGTGATGCCGATGCTTAAAGATATAACCTTCGGTCAGTATTTTGACTCTGGCTCGGTTTTACACCGTCTTGATGCAAGAACGAAACTTTTACTGCTTATTTTAATTATTGTTTTTCTTTTTGTTGCAAGCAGTATTTTTTCACTTATATTTGCCGCATTATTTACTGCAATAATTATTCTTGTTTCAAAAATTCCTTTAAAAATGTATCTTAAAAATGTTAAGGGAATTTGGCTGATTATTGCATTTACCGCCGTTATCAATTTGTTTTACGGGCAAGAGGGTAAAGAACTTTTCCATTTATGGAAATTAACCGTTACAACGGGCAGTTTACTCCGTGCGGTATTTATGGCAACAAGAATTATTGTATTAATTCTTATCAGTTCGGTTTTAACCTATACGACAACACCTAACGATTTGACCGATGCAATTGAAAATTTACTTTCACCGCTTCGGTATATCGGGCTTGGTACGGCGGTTCATACACTTGCAATGATGATGACTATTGCTCTTCGTTTTATACCGACACTTGTTGAAGAAACTGAAAAAATTATGAATGCACAAAAAGCGCGCGGTGCCGACCTTGAAAACGGCAAACTTAAAGATCGAATAAAATCGTTGATTCCGATTTTAATTCCGCTTCTTATTTCGTCTGTTCGCCGTGCTTATGAACTTGCCGAAGCAATGGAATGCCGTTGTTATAACGGCGGTGTCGGCAGAGTCCGTATGAAAAAACTTAAATACGGCATCAATGATTTATTTGCATTTTTAATATGTGCCGTATTTTGCGCCGGAATTATTCTTATAAATATTTTCGTTTAAGGATATGTTATGAAAAGAGTATTACTGAAATTATCTTATGACGGAACCGCTTATCACGGTTGGCAGGTTCAGGATAATGCCGTAACCGTTCAAAGTGTATTGCAAGATGCATTGTTTGATACGATTGGTATTAGACCTGATGTTACGGGTTGCAGCAGAACGGATGCAGGTGTACACGCCGAAGAATTTTACTGCCATATTGATATACCCGATAATTTGCCCGAAAGTGCATTTACGGTCGGTCTTAATTCTAATTTACCAAATGACATTTCCGTTTTATCTTACTGTGAAGTCGCAAATGATTTTCACGCGCGCTATTGTGCAAAGGGTAAAACATACCGTTACGGGTTTTATTTCGGCATAAAAAACCCGTTTCTTGAAAAATATTTTCTGCATCTTGATAAACCGCTTGATGTTGATTTAATGAACGAATTTTGTAAATCAATTATCGGCAAACACGACTTTGCACCGTTTTCGTCCATACACCGAACGGTAGAGAATACCTTCAGGACGGTTAGTGATTGCTCTGTTTATACAGAAGATAATAAAATCTTTTTAAAAATAACCGCTGACGGCTTTTTGTACAATATGGTTAGAATTATAGCCGGAACGGCTTATGCGGTTGGTATGGGACGATTAAAAAGCGACTGCGTCATACAAATATTTGAACAAAACGACAGAACTCTTGCAGGAGAAACATTACCGGCAAAAGGACTGTTTCTTCAAAAAGTATATTACTGATTAAGGCGGCGAAATATTTGGCTGAATACAAAAGAAAAAAGGTACACAGTTCCAAAAAGCGTGTTAACAGTCAACATGTTTTAAAGGAAAATACAGTTAAACAAAACAAGCCCGTTAAACCGAAAGAAAAAAAGAAACCCGTAAAACCCATAAAGGATGAGGGTTACGGATTTTCTTATGATGTTAACGAAACTGTAACTACCGAACAAAAAAAGCAAAAAGAAAAGAATGTATTAAAAGTTCTTAAAGGTAACAAAGAAATTATCAGAAACAAAACGATTATTATTACTGCAATAATTGTCGCTCTTGTTGTTGCTGTTGCCTTAACATCATTTCTTTTGCCCATAGGAATTATAGACAGCAGTGTAAATCTTTTTAAAACATTCGGCGCATCCGATTTGCCGGTTAATTTTTCGGGCGCAATAGTTGAAGACTGTGTTCAAATTGACGGGTATTACTATCTTTTAACCGATACGGCGTTGTCAGCTTACTCAAAATCGGGCAAAGAGATATTTTCAACTTCACACGGGCTGAATAATCCTGTTATGTCAGTATCAACATCAAGAGCGCTTGTTTTTGAGCAAAACGGAAATACCGCATTGATTTTTTCACTTTCGGGGCTTAAAAAAACCGTTACAACC